>CAZDGY010000139.1:0-10169 GCA_964504685.1 uncultured Kofleriaceae bacterium
CTCGGTGCGCCGGCGTCGGCCCCCGCTCCTAGCTCACTGCATGCCCAATTGGTGCCCGAGCACCAACATATCGTCTGGTTCCGGCCGCAAGCGTCGCCGCCGTACGGGCACGACAACGAATCGTTGTAACACCCACCGGCCGGTTGGCTGGCTGGGCAGGTAGACTCGACGGGGCCGTCGCACTGGCACGCGATGTCGGCATCGGGCGGTCCGTGGGGCGAGGCGAAGTACAGCTGGCAGCCGGACAGCGCCAAGACCGCGACGCCAACGAGTGCAACAAGGCTTGGGGGGCGCATCGCCGACCCGGTTCGCAAGTTCCAAACCACGGCGCCGCGCGCAGATTCAACGACTTGGCCCTCGCGAGTTGCTCGATCGCACCGCCGACCACGGCAGCGGTGTCAGGGCGAAACGACCAACGCGACGCTCTGGACGCCCTCGATCGGCGCGAAGATCAAGTACGGCTCGTCGTTGTCGGTGCGCGCTGGATCGACCCAGTACAACATCGGCGGGACTGAGCCGAAGTCAGGCGTCGCCGCCATCCACATCGTCCGATCGTCGAGCGACCACGCGAACGACGTCGCAGCCGCACCCGCGGCTGGCTGCTGGAGGTCGAGCACGCGATGCGCGCCGCCCGCCAATGCCGCGACATACGGCGCGCTGACGTTCGCTTGCTCGAAGTTCGCAGTGAACGCGACGCGATCACCGGCGTGGCTGAACACGAACGGCCCGCGAGGTGCGCGCCCGGGCGTCGAGCCGGTCGTCAGCCGCGTCGCTGCACCGGTCGCGACGTCGATCGAGTACAGCTCGCCGGCAGTCGCGATCGGCGTATCCGCGACGACCAGCACGTGCGCGCCGCTCGGATCACTCGCGAGCGCGCTGCAGTCGGGCGCCGAGCCATCGCTGCGCGCGGGCAACCCGACTTCGGAACCGGTCGTGCTCGCGGCAGCGAACCGATAGAGCCGCGCGTCGCTCGCGCAGGCGTAGACCGCATCGTCCGAGCCGAACGCGATCGAGCCGACGACGCCGGTCGGAGCCATCGCCGCGCTCGGCGTCGGCGCGGTCGTATCGACGATGTGCAGCTCGTTCACGCCGGCCGACGTGAAATCGCCGGCAAACGCGACGTAGCGCCCGTCCGGTGACCACGCGAGCGTGGCGATCGCCGCGGCGCGGTTTGCGATCACCGGCGATAGCGAGGTCATCGCGCCGTGGCGGACGAGCTCGACGTCGTTAGCGGTGCGCGCGATCGCCATCGCAGTGCCATCGGGCGACAGCGCGGCCATTCCGGGACCGGGTTGCGCGCTGAGCCAGGTCTGCGCATGCGCGCCCGCGACGACCCCGATGTCGAGCTCGTCGGTCAGCGAGCGCGCGACGTAGACCAGCCGGTTGCTCGCCGCAGCGAAACTGGTGAGCGCGAGCGACGGATCGGCCGGTAGCGTCGCTTCGACCGGCGTTCCGAACTGGTAGTCCGCGGCGATGATGCCGGCGCGGTTGCCCCACTCGACCCATAACACCGACCGCGCGGTGGACGCGTCACCAGGTGCGGCATCGACCGCGACCTCGGCATCTGGTGCGCCCTGATCGGGCGACGGCCGACCGCAGGCGACGAGCGAGGCGACAAGCCATGCAAGGTTCCGCATACGCGCGGACGATGCGGTCGACGTGTGACGCGACCGTGACGCCGTGGTCGTGGCGATCCCGCGAGCACCCTACATCTGAGTAACACCGCCGAAAATAAGACCGGCCGAGCAGAATCGCCCGGCCGGCCAACCATCTCGCGGAGGCGATGCGTTAGTTGTGCACGCCGCTGAACGTCGCCGGGACGAGCGTCTCGGGCGTGTTCGCGTAGCTGATCGTCCCGTTCCATTTGCCGAGCGTGATCGTGTCGACCGTGCCGTCGGCGTTGTTGTCGGTGCCCTTCGCGGCGCCGGTGACGTCGAACGTCAGCGCGGAGGCGTCGATGCCGTCGAGCTTGTTGTAGATCGTCGTCGCGGCGTAGCCGAGGCCCGCGGTGCAGGCAGCCGACCAGACGCTGGTGCCGGGGAAGCCGAGCTGATCTTCGATCGCTTGGCCGACTTGGTCGCAGTCGACGAGGTCGGTCAACAGCTCGGTAAGGTTCGACGCGCTCGGATCGACGAGCGGGATGATGCCGGCGTCGAGCCCGATGTGGAGGATCTTGCCGTACGGCAGCGGCAGTTGGTGCTCGCCGATCGTGACCGCGCCGGTTTGGTCGACGGTCGCCGCGACGCCGTTGACGACGATGGTCGCGACGTTGTAGTCGGCGAACGCGTAATCCGACGGCGTGCCGTTGATGTCGAAGTGAACGCCGAGCACGGTGTCGACGCCCTTGTCGGCGGTGACGTCGAGCGTCTCGTTGAGGCCGAAGTGCCGCGTGATGTCGCCGAAGTCGTTGCCGACCTCGAGGATCGTGTCGACGAAGCTCGGCGCGTAGTTGAGCAGTTGGTCGTTGAGGTACGGCGCGACGAACGGAATCGCGTCGTTCAGCGCGGTCTGGTAGATGCCGCTCGGCAGCGCGTTCGCGATCTGCTGGAGGATCCACGCCGACGGGTCATCCGAGTCGTCGGTCGCGTCGATGAAGTCGTTAACGATCGTCCCGGCGGTGCCCGGCACTTCGCTCGAGATGTCGTAGGTGCTCTGCAGCTTGTACATGCCGTTGAGCGTCAGCTGCGGCGTGTCGCTACCGCTTCCACCACCACCACCGCCGCCGCCGCCACCGCCGCCACCACCACCGCCACCGTCACCACTGCCGTCACCACCGGTGTCGGTCGGGCTCGAGGCACAGCCGGTCGCTGCGATTCCGGCCGAGAGGATGAGGATGAAGCTGAAGCTCTTGAGCGTGGACATCTGAGATTCTCCGTCGAGGATGGTTGCTGCGCGTCTTGTGCAGCGCATATGCCACCCGGCACCAAGCGGAAATCTCGGACGATCCGTGCACTTCGCGCGCACGGCCGCAGTCCCGGCAACTCGAGCTTCCAGGGTCTAGCGATGCCGTGGAGTCGGCAGACTCCAAATTGTTACGCTACCAGCCGCAGCTCTGACCTTGGTTCTGTTCCTCGAGCCAATGCTGGAGCGGAGCGAAGTATTCGAGGATCGCGCTCGCGTCCATCTCGCGCTCGCCGGTCAACGCGAACAGGGCGTCCTGCCATGGCTCGCTCGCGCCGAGAGCGAGCATCTTGCTGTAGCGCTCGCCCGCTTCCTTGTTGTTGAAGATCGAGCACTCGTTAAGCGGCCCGGTGAAGCCCGACTTGCGGCACAGCGCCCGATGAAACTGGAACTGCAGGACTTCGGCGAGGAAGTACCGCATGTACGGCGTGTTCGAGGCGACGTGGAACTTCGCGCCTGGATCGAAGTCGCTCGCCGACCGCGCGACCGGCGGCACGATGCCCTGGTACTTGAGCCGGAGATCCCACCAGTGCTGGTTGTAGTCGTCGGGTTTGACCTTGCCGGCGAACACGTCCCACCGCCACTTGTCGATCATCAGGCCGAACGGCAGGAACGCGACCTTCTCGAGCGCGACCTGCATCTGATGGTTGAGCACGCCCTTCTCGTCATCGACCACCTTCGTGAGCAGGCCCTTTTCTTTGAGGTAGGCGGGCGTCATCGATAACTGGATCGTGTCGCCGATCGCCTCGTGGAAGCCGTCGTTCGCGCCGGCCTGGAACAGGATCGGCAGCTTGTAGTAGTGGGCGAAGTAGTAGCTGTGGCCCAGCTCGTGATGGATCGTCCACAGATCCTGCTGGTTGATGTTGATGCACATCTTGATGCGCAGGTCGTCGGAGTACGTCACGTCCCACGAGCTCGCGTGGCACACCACGTTCTTGCCGGCCGGCTTCTCGAACATCGAGCGCGTCCAGAACGTGTCGGGCAGCGGCGGCATGCCGAGCGACGTGTAGAACGCCTCGCCCATCTGGACCATCTTCTTCGCGTCGTACTTCTGCTTGACGAGCTCGGGCGTCACGTCGATCGCGGCGACGCCCTTGAACGGCTCGAGGTCTTTGTAGATCCCGCCCCAACTCTGCGCCCACATGTTGCCGAACAGGTGCGCCGGTAGCGGGCCGGTCTTCGACACGACCTTGTCGCCGTACTTCTTGTTGAGCTGGCGCCGCGCGTAGCAGTGCAGCTGATCGTAGAGCGGCTTGACCTGACCCCACAGCCGATCGACGTCGGCCTCGAACTGATCGTCTGGCATGTCGTAGCCGGACTTCCACAGCGTCGCGACGTTGTCGAAGCCGATGTCATGCGCGCCGGCGTTCGCGAGCCCGACGTATTGCTCGAACAACGGCTTCTCGGCGTGGCCGACCGCGTCGTGCCAGCCTTGCCATGCGGCGAGCATGTCGGACGGTTTCTTCGCGGCTTCGAGCTTCTTCGACCAGACCTCGACGTCCGTGCAGCTTTCTTTGCCTTTGACGTCGGTGCACACGCCCTTGCCGTAGACCGCGGTCATCTCCTCGGCGACCTTCGCGAGCTCCTGCGCCGCCTTCGGATCTTCGGGCGCCGGCTGGCCGGAGAACTTGAGCAGCGTGAGCTGCCGGCGATCAGACGGGTCGAGCTTGTTGAGCACCGGGTCGAACTTGCGCGCCGCGCGGATCGCCTTGGTGAGCCCGACCGCCTGCGCGCCGTTCGCTTCGGCCGCCGCCGCGCCGTGCTCCTTCGTGATGTCGGTCTCGTTCGCCCACTCCGCGACCGAGGCCGCGACGAACAACCGCGTCATCTCGGTGTTGGTGTCGGCGACGAACTGCTTCGCCTCGGCGATCAGCGGATCGGGGCCGGGCGGCGTCGCCGGAACCGATGGCTGGGTATCGACATTCGGCGGCGGCTCGACCGGGACGTTCGCGGCCGGCTTCGAACTGCCGCACGCGGCGGCGAGGATCAGCGCGAGGAGCGGGATGGTACGCACGGCGCGACTCTACCTGCGGTCACCCGCCACGGGAAGACGAGGGCGTGTTTGGCGCGATGACTTGGGCGGCCTGGACGCAAGTAGCTCGCCACGAGTCGCGGTAGGTTCGGCCCATGAACCTTCGCCTTCTCACGTTTGTGACCGCGGTCCTGCTCACCAGCGCTTGTCACCACAAACCGGCGCTCGCGACGATCCACCTCGAGTGGCGCGCGGGGAAGGTGCCATACAAAGACTCGCTGTTGAAAACGATCGCCGACAAGAAGCTAAAGCTCGAGCTCGCCGACGCGCGTACGGACAAGCAGATCGGTCGCTACGGCAAGCAGGCGGTGACCGCGGCGGGCGACGTCGGCGCGTACTGCACGACGGTATTTCAGGATCGCTTCAAGGCGCTCGGCGTGCCGTTCGTGGACTCCGGACAGGGCTTCACGCTCAAGGTGAACGTCGAGCAGCTGTTCGCCGAAGAGACCGACCAGTATCACGGCAGCGCCAAGCTCGCGGTCACCCTCGTCGGCGCCGACGGCGCGGAGGTGTGGAAGAAGGAGCTCGTAGGACAGAGCTCGCAAGGCGGTCAGGACCATAGCGAGGACAACTACAACGAGACGCTCAGCGCCGCCCTCGTCGATGTGATGAAGCAACTCCTTACCGGCCGCGACTTCGAGACCGCGCTCCTTGGCCACGAGCCGCCACCTGACGTTGTTGCGTTGCCGGCGCCGAAGCTACCCAAGGGTCCGACGCTCAAGCTCGTTTGGCGTGGCGTCGACGAGTCCAAGCCGATGGGCACCGATGCGACTCTCGCCGCGGTCCGAGCCGTCAAGATCAACGTGACACCGCTCAAGGACGCACGCACCCAGCCGCTCGCGATCGGGCGCTACGACAACGCCAAGGGCGCGATCGTGTACACGCCGGACAACGTCGCCAACTTCTACGGCAAGGTGTTGACCGACACCCTGAAGCAGCAAGGCGCTGGCATCGACCCGGCCGCACCGTTCTCGCTCGGGAGCGAGATCCTCGAGATCATCGTCGTCGAGAACGATACGTTCAAGGCAGTCGCGCGGCTCCGCTTCACCGTCTCGAAGGACGACAAGGAGCTATGGTCCGGGGTCGCAGAGGGCAAGGCCGAGCGCAAGGGCAAGGACCACAGCTCCGAACAGCTGAACGAAGCGTTGTCGAACGCGTTTGCCGACGCCGAGCGCAGTCTGCTCGGCAACAAGGACTTCGCGAACGCGCTGCACTGAGACAACGGACCCCGGTTGCCGGGTAGCCTGACTCCGCGTGTTGAAGACCGTCTCGATCATCGTTGGATTGGCCGCGTGTGGCAGCGGCTCGTCGCATCACCTCGCCGACTCGAATGGCCGCGACACCAGCGGCGGCAGCGACAGCGGCGTGGTCTACCTGCTCGTTGCAGGTCGCATCGAGCTTGGTCACCGGCGACACGAACGCGACTGAACGTGCAGCTCACGATGACCGGAACGTTCTGATCGCTCGCGCCACAATCTTGTAACTGGCCGGATCGGCGGAAGCCGCTTACGGTGCCGGCCATGCGCTGCTTGGCCCTCGCGTCGATCGTTCTCGGCTCGTCGCTCGCGTCGGCGGCGCCCGCCGACCTCGTCGACGCGGCACTTGGCAGCTCGACGCTGCACAACCTGTTCGCGAAGACCGTGCAGATCCACGGGCTCGTGTTCCCGACGCAGGATTGCCAGGAGTTGTACGGCAAGGCGCGTACGGTCAGCGGCAACGATCAGACGCATCTCGCCGAGTGCATCCAGATCTTCTTTCACTCGTCGGCTTTTCCATCGACCGCGACCAAGGTGCCGCTGAACGCGACCGATGCGTCGCTCGCGGTGATCGTGCTGACGCTAGGCGGTGGGAAGATCGTGGCGATCACGCCGTATGGCGCGACCGCCGCCGATGGCGATCTGCCGACGTTCGCCGGCCTGATCCTGACCGGGTTCGAGCCGACCGACAAAACGAAGCAGGCGATCGGCACGCTTGCCGAGAAGCAAGCGACCGCGCGGATCAAGGTCTGTCACGACGCGGGCGGTGCGGTGACGAGTCGGCGGTTGGTCGATTCGAGCGGCCTCGCGGCGTTCGATGCCGAGGCGGTCAAAATGACCGAGGCCACGACGAAGGTGTCCCTGCAAACGGCGCCGAAGCCGATCGCGGCTTGCGACATCACCGAGATGCGCTACCCGACGCCGAAGGACCTCGTCCAGCCGATCGCGATCACGCGCGTAGCGCCGTCCGGGGGCGGCGACGTGCCACCGCCGCCCGACACGTCCGGGCTGATCCGCGTTGTGCCGACGATGTTGGAGCCGCTGCGGATCGCCGGAGACATGCGGATCCCACCCGATGACAAGACCAAGGTGGCGATCCAGAGGGCCGGCAAGGGCCGAGTCGTCGCGTCGCTGAAGCTGTGTGTCGACGACAAGGGCGACGTGTTAGAGGTGCGCCTGCTGAAGTCGAGCGGCTTCCCCGAGTACGATCAACAGCTCGACGCGGCGATGCATCGCTGGAAGTACAAGCCGTACATCGCGCCCAACTCCACCGCTCCGGTTGGCGTCTGCACCGCCGTCACGTTCGTCTACTCGCAGACGTAGTAGCTCAGGGCTCGCCTTCGGGCAGCGGCGTGCCGTCTTCGGTCGAAGGCGGCGCCTTCTTCGCCGAGCCCGGCGCCTCGAAGCCGTGATCTTCGAGCAGGCGGCGCGCGCCGTCTTGCTGCGGCTGATCGAGGACCGCGAACGCCTGCTTGAGCGCGTCGCGTTCGTTCGAGTTGCGCAGCTCGTGCAGCTTGCCGGCATCGGCGGTCGTGTGGATCGCGGCGCCGGGTGCGTTGTTGTGCAGCTTGTGCCTGCCCGGGCCCTTGGCCTGTTGCTGCTCTTCCTCTTCGTCCGGTCGCTCGATCTGGCGCAGCTGCGTATCGATCTCGGCATTACGCGCGGCGAGGCTCGCATCGAGGTCCTTCAACTTGGTGACCTGATCCTCGTTGAGCTTGAGCTCGCTCGAGTCGTCGAGCAGGTAGCCGATCGGGGTGCCCGAAGCGGGCGGCAGCGGCGGCAGGTCGCCGGCCTTCACGTGCATCGGTTTCGGATCGTGGTGACACCCGCCGAGCGCGACCAACAGGCCGAGCCCGAGCGGAGCGAGAAACAAGCGCGCCATGGCTATTCGCCTAGCACGATTCGCGGCGGCTTTCACTGCGCGGTTAGCACCACGGCGGTCCGCGGTGCGAGCTGGAGCGGCGCGATTACGGTCGCCCCGCTGATGAGATCCGTGTAGTTGCCCGACGGTAGCCCGGTCGCGGTCTGCGTTCCGTCGCCGCGGTTGAGCGCCACGAAGATCTCGTCGCCCGTCGTGTTCATCTTGTAGACGAAGGTGTCTGTACCGACGCCGAGCGTGGTCCGGTTACCGCGCCGGGTCGCCGGATGTGCGGTGCGCAACTTTGCCAGCGCCGCGATCTGATCGTGCAGCCAGGTCTGGTTCGCGGTGTAGTTGCTCCATTGCATGAAGTGGCGGTTGTCGGGGTCGCCGGCGCCGTTCATGCCGTATTCGTCGCCGTAGTAGAGCATCGGCAAGCCGTTGGTCGTGAACAACAACGTGTATGCGACCGCGAGCCGCTGAAAAGGGTTCGCCGTGGTCGGTAGCTGCGGCTGGTTGCTCCACGAATCTTCTTTGCCGCCGTCCCAGGGGTCGAACAGCGGGGTGTCGAGAGCGTGCTCGATCGCACGCGGTACGTCGTGGTTGCCGAGGAACGTGGACATCACCGCGCCCTGGCCGTAGTAGCCGTCGTTCGAGTCCATGAAGCCGACGAGGTCACTCATCTGGCCGTCGCGATGGAGCAAGGTCGCGAGCACTTGGCCGCGTAGCGGGAAGTCGAACTGCCCGTCGAGCATCGTGTTGGGGTTGACGTACGACTTGATCAGATCGCGGTTGCCGTCGAACGTCTCGCCGACCATGTAGAACGGCTGATCCCAGGCGAGCTCGCCGTTCGAGCGCGCGCGCGTGTCGGTGAACCAGACGGTCTCTACCTGCTTTACAGCGTCGAGCCGAAACCCGTCGATGCCGAGCGTCTTGGCCCAGGTGATCGCGTTGTTGACCGACCAGTTGCGCGCGTCGCCGTCGAGCATGTTGAACGTCGGCAAGAACGTGTCGAACCAGCACACGGTGTTGTACACCGGGCAGCCTTGACCGCAGACGCAGTTGCCGCCCGAGCCGTTGTCGTTCGGCCAGAACCAGCCGGGGTTCTGTTGATAGATCGGCGCGTCGGTCGTGACGTGGTTCATCACGTAGTCGATCAAGATCTGGATGCCGTGCGCGTGCGCGGTGTCGATCATCGTCTGCAGATCGGCTTGGCTGCCGTAGTGCGAGTCGATCAGCGTCTCGTCCTTGGGCCAATAGCCGTGATAGCCGGAGTATTCGTGACCGTCGGACCCCGGCTCGGCGAGCCACGTGTTCTCGAGCGGCGACGTGATCCAGATCGTGTTGATGCCGAGGTCGGTGAAGTAACCGGACGTGATCTTCTGAGTGATGCCGGCGAAGTCGCCGCCCTGGTACTGGCCGGGGAACTCGGCGCCTTGCACCGTCATGTCGTTGCTGGTGTCGCCGTCGTTGAACCGATCGATCAGCAGGAAGTACATGATGCCGTCGCGCCAATCCATCGTCGGCCGAGCCGGACAGTGATCGCAGTCGACGCGAATGACCGAGTTGCTGCCGCCAAAGCCATCCGGGCTGGTGCGCGTGTTGTCGGGGTCACTGATCCACGCGCCGCCGTCGACTTGGAACTTGTAGAGGATGACCTGCTCGTCGTTGGCCGGGACGGTGGCTTGGAACCCGTCGGCGTACGAGGTCATCGCGATCCCGGTGGTCCAGCCGTCGGTCGCGAAGTCGCCGTACAGCGTCACCGCGGTGCCGGTGCCGTGATACTGGATCGTCGCCGTGCAGGTCGGGACGGGTGGGCACGAGCCGCCCGCGTCGCTACCGGCATCGACCCCGGCGTCGCTGCCGTCGCCGTTGTTCGGATGCTGAGCCGACGGGCAGGCGGCGAGCAGAGCCGTGAGGGCAACGACGGAGAAACGCATGCGCGGTTGCGTTCCAAGGGTCATGCCAGCGCACATTGAGATCGGCAGCGGTCCGAGGTCCAGCACATTCGACACTTGCGCCGACGGCGTCGGCTCGGCGCGCCGGCTCGTTGCGATCCGCAACGTCGCTCGCCCCGTGACCGGGGGCCCCTCGGCCCAAGGAGTCGGCCGTCCTTGCTTCG
>CAZDGY010000140.1:0-10146 GCA_964504685.1 uncultured Kofleriaceae bacterium
GCGCGAGCTGCAACACAACGAAAGCCTCGCCGGCAAGCTGGTCGTGCATTTCCAGATCAACGGCGCCGGCGTCGTCACCAGCGCGAAGATCGGTGACGGCAGTACGCTGCACAGCGACCCGGTCGAGAGCTGCGTGCTGCGCAATATCCGATTGCTGAGGTTCCCGGCGAAGGGCTCGCTGTCGAACGTGAAGTACCCGTTTGGCTTCTCGCCCGGCTGACGCGCTACGCTCTTCGACCGTGAGCGTCGTCGGAACGATCCGCGTTACCTGCCCAGAGTGTGGCCTCGAGCACGACTGCAAGCTGGTGCAGAGCATCGACGGCAGGATCTTGTCGAGCGACAAGCAGAAGCTCCTCGCCGGCGAGCTCAACGTGATGGAGTGTGCCTGTGGCTTGCGAGTCCAGCTCGCGGCGACCGTGCTGTTTCTCGCCGACGACTTCCTGTGCCAGGTGTGCCCGGGCGACGACGACGAGATGGACCGCGCCGCAGAGCTGATCCGGTCGGTCGGTGCGTCCGGAACGCGCCGAGTCGTGCCGTCGCTCAACGCACTGGTCGAGAAGGTGAAGCTGTTCGAGGCCGGGCTGAAGGATTGGGCGGTCGAGATGACGAAGGTGCTGCTGCTAGCGTCGCTCGCCGAGCCCGACCTCGATCGCGTGCTGCTGTTCGAGGCGGTCGATCGCGACGCGCAGTTGATCAGCTGGCTGCGGTTCGACCCGGACGGGTTTCACGTCGTCGCGAGCCCGCTGTCGACCTACGCCAAGCTCAGCGAGCGCGCTGGCCCGGCGAGCAGCGAGCTGCGGATCGATCGCGCGTGGGCGGTCGAGGCGGTGCGGCGGATGGTCTCCGATGCGAACTGACCGCTGAGCCGTCTCGGGCCGGTTGCGGCTCTGGTGTGAATGCACGCACACCGGCTCATCGCGTTCGCGCTCGTCGTCGCGGGCTGCAAGTCGAGCTCGAGCGGTGCACCCGACGGCTCCACTCCGCCGATCGACGCGTTCGTACCCGACAGCGGCAGCGCGGCACCGCTGTGTGCGCCGATGCCGACCTACGTGGTGCCGTCGAACCAGACCACCGGTGATGTCCTGTCGACGCTCAATCCCGATCATCCGCGGCTCGAGATGATGAAGTCACAGCTCGACGCGTTGCGCGCGAAGGTCGCGACCGACCCGGTGGAGCAACAGCTGTACGCGACGCTCGTCGCGAGCTGGAAGAGCGCGCTCGAAGACACGAATCACCCGATTCCATTGCCGGTGCACGGCACCAACAACACGACCGGACCGGTGCGCGACATGATGGTGCGCGTCACCGATCTCGTCGGGTTGTACGAGCTGAGCCCAGATCATCAAGATCCGACGATGGTCGAGTTCCGCGAGCGCGTGATCGCCGACATCGAGACCGTGATCGATCCGGTGAAGTTTCCCAATTGGAATCACTGCGACCAGATGCTCACGACCGCCGAAATGGCGTTCGCAGTCGCGATCGTCTACGACTGGCTCTACGACGAGCTTCCGGACGCGGATCGCGCGGCGATCGTTACGGCGATGGTCAACAACGCGCTGACTCCTGCAGCGAATGACCTAGCCGGTCACTCCGACAAGAGTTGCAACGGCAACACGACGTCCTGGACGACGTTCGTCGGCAACCAGAGCTTGGTCGACACCGGTGGACTCGTCGCTGGTGCACTCGCGATCGCCGGTGATCCGTCTACCGATCCCAACGCCGACCTGATCCGCGCCGTCATCAACGGGTCGGTGCCGGTCGCGCAGATCGGTGAGCAAGCCTATGCACCCGATGGCGGCTGGCACGAAGGCCTCGGTTACTGGGACTACGGCAGCCACTATCTCGCGCACCTCGTGACCGGCGCCCAGACCGCGCTCGGCACCGACCTCGGACTGTCGGCTGCACAGGGCCTCGCGAATACCGGCGAGTTTCGGATTCAGATGGACGGCCCGATCGGCGAGAACTTCGACTTCGCAGACGGCGGCACGGTCGTCGCGGGTGGCAATCAACCGGCGTTCTGGCTCGCGCGCCAAGTCGACGACCCGCGCGACGAAATCGACGCGGTATTACGGGCGCAGCATCCCGCGACGAACACCGACTCGACCACCGCGATGCACGGCCCGTACGACACGCAGAACAACCTCGACGTGTTCGACATCATTCGTTACGACCCCGGGTGCGCTGCAGCGTCGGCGCCCGATCTGCCGCTCGGCGAGGTGTTTCGCGGCGCCGAAGTTGTGGCGATGCGCACGTCATGGACCGATCGCAACGCGATCTATCTCGCGCTCAAAGCCGGCGACAGCACGCAGACCCACGTCCACTTCGATCAGGGCCAGTACGTGTTCGATCTTTCGGGTCAACGCTGGGCGATCGATCTCGGCAACGACAGCTATTCGCTGCCGAATTACTTCACGAAGCCGCCGCACGGCGGACAGACGTGCAGCAAAGACGTCCCATGCCGCGCCGACTACTATCACACGCGTACCGAGGGCCATAACACCCTGTCGATCAGCACGACCGCGCCGCAGCAAGAGCTGTACTTCGCGAACCAAGACATCGACGCGGCGACTCAGCTCGTCGCATTTCAGACGACGCCGGACCTCTCGTTCGCGGTGGCCGATCTCACCGCGGCCTACACCGCACGCGCGACCGGAGTGAGCGGCGGGTTGACCAGCGTGCAGCGCGGCGCGGCGATCGTCGGCGGCCAGCAGGTGCTGATCGATGACGAGCTGACCTCGCCGGTCGCTGCCGAGGTGATCTGGAACCTTCACGTTCGCGCGACGCCCACGCTCAACTCCGATGGCAGCGTAACGCTCGAGCAGAACGGCACTCAGATCGAGATGCGCGTGGTCGATGCGCCGACCGGCGCAGCGTTCACGGTGTCGTCCGCCGATCCCACGCCGCGCAACGCGCCGGGCAATTCGTCGGTGAAGGAGAACACGAACGGCTGGAAGGACGGCGCCTGCAAGTCGGCGAACGGCCAACCGGCGTGCGTCTACAACGTGTACCTGCGGGTCAGCCTGCCCGCGGGCACCCCGAGTCGGATCGCGGTCCGGTTCGCTCCCCGCGATAACCCGCCGCCGCTCCCGACCCTCGTACCGCTTGCGACCTGGATCACGGCGTCGCCGATTCAGCGTTAGGGACCGCGAACGGAGCAGGGGCCCGTCAAAAAACCCCTTCAAATCCAACGACGTGTGGTATGGCTTGGCCACTATGCGGCTCATCCCAATCGCACTCATTGTTGCCTCCGCATGCGGCGCCAGTCAGATCGAAAACCTTCCGATGGCATGGCGCGGGGTGGACGATACGCCCCACCCGAGCCGTGAAGTGTCACAAGCGCTTCAGGCTACGCCGATCGCGTTCGAGCTGCGCGACGTCCGACCCGATCCGACCGCGGTAGGTACCTACGAAGAAGACGGCTTCGTCGTGCGGACGAGGGACAACGTAGGGCAATTCGCGAGCACCCACGTCGGCGAGATGCTCGAGAACGCCGGCGCGCGGTTGCGCGATCCGCCGGTGATGGGCGTCGCGACCGAGCTCGTCGAGTTCAAGGTCGTCGAAGGCAACACGTTCCGCGGCACCGCGCGGCTGCACGTGCTCGTCCACCGCGGCCCGAACGATCCGGTGTGGTCCAAGATCTACGTCGGGACGAGCCACCGCATCGGCCGCAGCCATAGCCCGGAGAACTTCAACGAGGCGCTGTCGAGCGCGCTCGAGGACGCGACGTCGCATCTACTCGACGACGACGACTTCGCGCACGCGTTACAGCCGGCGGAAGCCGCAGCGGCCAGCGGCTCGTCGGAAGACTAACGGCTCATGGCTGCTGCTCCAGATGTACTAATCATCGGCGCCGGTCCGTCGGGCTCGGTAGCGGCCGCGTTGCTCGCGCAGCGCGGCTATCAGGTGCTCGTGCTCGAGCGCCAACACTTTCCGCGGTTCTCGATCGGCGAGAGCTTGCTCGCGTACAGTGCGCAGCTGTTGCTCGAAGCCGGCATGCTCGACGCGGTGATCGCGGGCGGCTTTCAGTACAAGAACGGCGCCGCGTTCGACCTCGAGGATCAGCACGCCGAGTTCAACTTCGGCTCCAAGGTCAGCCCCGGCCTTGGCTTCACGTTTCAGGTCGCGCGCGCCGAGTTCGATCACATCTTGATCAAAGAAGCAGCGCGGTTCGGCGCGACCGTGCGGCACGGCGTCACGATCACCGCGGTCGACGTCACCGGCGAGCGGCCGGTCGTCACGTCGAAGACCGAGGCGGGCGAGGTCGAGGTCCATCGCCCGCGGTTCGTGCTCGACGCGAGCGGCTTCGGCCGAACGTTGGCGCGCTTGCTCGATCTCGAGAAGCCGTCGGACTTTCCGGTTCGCGCGGCGCGGTTCACCCACGTTCGTGACCGCGTGGTGTCCGGCGTGTTCGATCGCCAGAAGATCCGCGTCGGCATCGCTCCGGCTCGGCGCGAGGTCTGGTCGTGGCTGATTCCGTTCGCGAACGGCACGTGCTCGCTCGGCATCGTCGCGCCGCCCAAATATTTTCAACAGGACACCGGCAAGCACGGCACGGGCAGCGACGAGGAACGGCTGTGGGGGCTGGTGAGCCTCGAACCGAAGCTGCGCGAGTTGTTGAAGCACGCCGAGATGATCCGGCCGGTCGCCGAGATCGCAGGGTTCGCGGCGAACGTCTCGACGCTGCACGGCCCGGGGTTCGCACTACTCGGCAATGCCGCCGAGTTCCTAGATCCGGTGTTCTCGTCGGGCGTGACGATCGCACTGCACTCCGCGAAGCTCGCTGCCGAGACGCTCGATCGCCAGTTCAAGGGCGAGGCGGTCGATTGGAAGCGCGACTTCTCCGAGCCGCTGATGTTCGGCGTCGAGACGTTCCGTACGTTCGTCCGCGCTTGGTACGACCTGAGCTTGCAGGACGTGATCTTTCACCCGAACAAGTCGCCGGAGATCTACCGGATGATCTGCTCGGTGCTCGGCGGCTATGTCTGGGATCCGAAGAACCCCTACAACGGGCCGCAGTCGTCCCGCCGACTCGCTGCGCTTGCGGAGGTGTGCCGACCGGCCAACGCCGCTGGACGGTCGTGACTGCGGGATACCCGATTACAGGCGCGGCGATCGCGAACTGTCTAGGCGCCACCAACGACACCGTGTTCGAGCGCGCGTTCAGCGGCGCCGACGCGTTTTCTCCGGCGACGGGGTTTCACGCGTTCCCGTTCGCGACCGTGCTCGGCATCATGCCGGCCTCGCCGGTCACCGATCGGCTCGATTGTGTCCCGACCCGGCAAGCGACGGTCGCGTTGGCATCGGTCGCGCAGTTGCGGCCTGCAGTCAGTGCCGCGGTCGAGCGCTGGGGCGCGAACCGAGTCGCGTACGTGTTCGCGAGCTCGACCGGTGGGCTCGAAGAGACCGAACGCGCGCTCGCGCCGGATCCGCGGCTCGCGTTGTCGGGCGCCGAATATCGCTACGCCGATCACGCGATCGATGCGACCTCGGCCGCGATCGCGCATCACCTTGGAGTGACCGGCGTGACGATGGCGATCTCGACCGCCTGCTCGTCGAGCTTCAAGGCGCTGGCATCGGCGGCGCGGTTGATCGATCGCGGGCTCGCCGATGCGGTCGTCGTCGGCAGCGCCGATTCTCTGTGCCGGACGACGGTGTTCGGCTTTCACAGCCTCGGATTGACCGCACCGACCGCGACGCAGCCGTTCGCGCGCGATCGCGTCGGCCTCACGCTCGGCGAAGGCTCGGCCTATATCGTGATCGAGCGCGACAGCGATGCAACCGCTCGGCGCGCGATCGCTCGCGTGTCCGGCATCGGCGCGGCGTCGGACGCGTTTCATCATACGAGCCCGCATCCGGAAGGGCTCGGTGGCCAGCTGTGCATGCGGCAGGCGCTCGATCGCGCGGGCTTGACGCCGAACGAGATCGACTACGTCAGCGCGCACGGCACCGGCACGAAGCTGAACGATGCGGCGGAAGCTGCCGCGGTGACCCGCGTGTTCGAGCGCCGCGTGCCGCTGACCGCGACGAAGAGCTTGACCGGGCACACGCTCGGCTCTGCCGGCTTGACCGCGCTCGTGCTCGCGATCGAGTCGCTGCGTCGCCAAGAGATTCCCGCGACGCTGCGGCTCGCCCCGGTCGACGACACGCTCGGGATGGCGGTCGTCGACCGGCGCACCGCCGCGCGCATCCAGCACGTGCTGGTCAACGCGTTCGGGTTCGGCGGCAGCAACGCGAGCGTCGTGGTTTCGGCGCCGATGGCGAGGCGATCATGACCGCGGTCGGCTCGGTTCACGTCGCGAGCGCGAGCTTCTTCTCGACGCATCACGCGTCGGCGCAAGATGCGCTCGCCGGACGCACTCGCGAGCTCACCGCGCCGACGTTCCCGTTGTTGGTCGCTCGTGCACGCCGGTTCACGAGCCTCGTCACTCAGATGCACATCGAAGTGTGCGGTGCGCTGCAACCGACCGGCGCAGCTGCGGCGGTGTTCGCGACTTGTCACGGCGAGATCGAGACCGCCGACAAGTTGATCGCCGATTTTCGCGACTCGCAGCACGTCAGCTCGGCGCGGTTCGCGCTCAGCGTGCACAACTCGCCATCCGGGGTGTACTCGGTCGCGCTCGGCAGCACCGCACCGACGACGACGGTCACCGGCAGCAACGCGATCGCGGCGGGCTGGCTCGAGGCTGCGCTGACGAGCCTCGACGGCGACCACAGCGTATTGCTCAGCATCGCTGACGAACCGGTGCCGGCGGTGTTTCGCGGCCCGACCCAGCCGGTCGGCGTCGCCGCGGCGTTCGTGCTCTCGCCCGCAGGCTCCGGCCCCCGCGTCGAGCTCGTCGTCACGCCGTCGCCCGACGATGCCGCGATCGATCCACTCGTGACGCTCGCGCGCGTCGCCGACGCCGTCGAGTCCGATCGCGCCGAGACGATCGTGCTTGGCCGCATCCAACCGGGCGCCGTGCTCGAGCTGCGGTTCGCACCAGGTCGGCGCGGATGACCGCCGCCTCGTTCGGTCCAGTCGCCGACTACTTGCCGCACCGGCCGCCGATGCTGTTGATCGACGAGGTCGTCGAGATGGTCGGCGATCGCATCGTGTGCCGGACGACGATCCACCCCGACTGCGTGTTCGCGATCGACGGCCAGGTTCACGCGAGCGCGATGATCGAGTTCGTCGCGCAGGTCTGCGCGATCGCGGTCGGCGTGCGCGCGTCTCGCGAGGGCAACCCGCCGAAGCTCGGGCTGATTATCGGTTGCCGCGAGGTCACGTTCGACATCGACAACTTCGCGGTGGGCGATGACCTCGTGATCACGGTCAACCGCGTATTCGGTCAGACCCAGCTCGCCGCGTTCATCGGCACCGTGCACCGCCGCGACGAGCTGTGCACGACCGTTCACCTCTCGGTGGTCGACGCGACGCTCGCCGAGGTCCAAGCCCAGCTCGAGGCGGCGCGATGAGCCGAAGGGTCGCGCTCGTCACCGGAGCGAGCCGCGGCATCGGCGCGGCGATCGCGCGCACGCTGGCCAGGCAACAGCTCGATCTGATCCTGACGTGCGTGCACCAGCGCGATGCGGCCGATGCGCTCGCGACCGAGCTCCGCGCGCTCGGCGGCAAGGTCTGGGTCTCGCAGTTCGACGTCAAAGATGCCGAGCAGTCCAAGGCCGCGATCGATCAGCTGCTCGCCGAGACCGAGATCCACATCGTGATCAACAACGCCGGCGTCGTCGCCGATGCGCCGTTTCCAGCCATCTCGCGTGACGCGTGGCACAGCGTGATCGACACGTCGCTCGACGGATTCTTTCACGTGACGCAACCTCTGATCATGCCGATGGTGCGCAGGCGCTGGGGCCGGATCGTGAATATGGCGAGCTACTCCGGCGTGAACGGCAATCGCGGACAAGTGAACTACTCGGCGGCGAAGGCGGGCCTGATCGGCGCGACCAAGGCGTTGGCGATCGAGCTAGCGAGCCGAAACATCACGGTGAACGCGGTAGCGCCGGGGCTCATCGATACTGAGATGGTCGCGGGCTCGCCGATCGAAGAGATCCTCAAGCACATCCCGATGAAGCGGATGGGTACCGCCCAAGAAGTCGCCGATCTCGTTGCCTATCTCGTCGACGACAAATCAGCGTATATGACCGGCCAAGTGTTATCGATTGCAGGAGGACTCTAGCGATGAGGCGGGTCGTCGTCACCGGAATCGGCATTGCGAGCCCACTGGGCTGTGACCTGACACAGGCCGCGGCGCGGCTGCGCGCAAACGACCACGGCATCAAAGCGATGCCCGAGTGGGACAACATCGGTCACTTCGCGCCGCGCGTCGCCGCACCGGTCGCGATCCCGGCCGCGCTCGAGATCCCACACAAAGCGGCGCGCACGATGGGCCGCGTCGCACAGCTCGCGACGGTCGCGACGAAGATCGCGGTCGATGACGCGGGCCTGACCGCCGACGAATTCGCGGACGGCACGATCGGCCTGGCGTACGGCAGCACGCACGGCTCGTCGCAAGCGAACGAGGACTGGGTCAAGAAGCTCGTCGCACAGCGCAGCTTTCTCGGCATGTCCGCGACGCTCTATCTCAAGTTCATGAGCCACACGACCGCGGCAAACCTCGCGATCTATTTCGGGGTGCACGGGCGGGTGTTGTGCACGTCGGCAGCTTGCGTCAGCGCCACGCAGGCGCTCGGTCAGGGCTACGAGACGATCGGCACGGGCCTGGCCGACGTCATGGTGTGCGGTGGCTCCGAAGAGCTGCACTTCAGCCACGTCGGCGTGTTCGACATGCTGCACGCCGCGAGCAAGGCGTTCAATGCGACGCCGGAGCTGACGCCGCGCCCGTTCGATCAGCGCCGCGATGGTCTCGTCATCGGCGAGGGCGCCGGCACGCTCGTGCTCGAGGAGTACGAGCGGGCGAAACGGCTCGGCAAGAAGATCTACGCCGAGATCGCCGGGTTCGGGACGAACTGCGACGGCACGCACGTCACGAACCCGTCGGCGGACGGCATGCACGGCGCGATGCTGCTCGCGCTCAAGTCCGCGCAGTGCGGCCCCGAGACGATCGACTACGTCAACGCGCATGCGACTGGCACGACGATCGGCGACATCGTTGAAAGCCAAGCGACCTACAAGCTGTTCGGCGATCGCGCGCCGGTGAGCTCGCTCAAGGGCCACCTCGGTCACACGCTCGGCGCGTGCGGCGGCATCGAGCTCGCGTTGTCGATCTCGATGTTGCGCGAAGGCTGGATCGCGCCGACGCGCAACCTCGAGCACGTCGACAAGCAGTGCGCGCCGCTCGACTACGTCAGGGGCGAGGCACGATCGGCGAAGCTGAAGCGGATCCTGTGCAACAAGTTCGCGTTCGGCGGCATCAATACGAGTCTCGTCGTCTCCGCGATATGAGCGCTCCGTGCTGAAAGCGTTGGCCGTCAAAGCGATCGCGATCGGCGCCGGCCTGACGCTGCTGTGGACGTTGCCGGGTCGCTGGGGCGCGCTCGGTGCGGTCGCGGTCGCGCTGCTCGCGATCGGGTTTTTGACCTACGCGATCGCGTATCCGAGCAGCCAGTTCTTCGCGCCGGTCGTCAGCCGGCTCGCGACCGCCGAACCGATCGTCGCGCTGACGTTCGACGACGGTCCAGATCCGGTGTTCACCGCGCAGATCCTCGACCTGCTCGCCAGCCATCGCGCGCGTGCGACGTTCTTCGTGCTCGGCGAGCGCGCGCAACGCCACCCCGAGCTGATCCTGCGCATGCATCGCGAAGGGCATGCGGTTGGAACCCACACGCAACACCATCGACTGCGGTTTCACTTCGGCAGCCCGACGTACGTCCAGCGCGAGATCGAAGATGCGATCGCCGTGGTCGCCAGGATCTTGCCGACGTCGCCGACGCTATTTCGTCCGCCGCAAGGCCTGCGCACCCCGTGCTTCGCATCGGGCTGGCGCCGCACGAACGGCCTGACCTGCGTGACGTGGTCGGTGCGCGGACTCGATTCGCTCGCGACCACGCCCGAGGCGATCGTCGCGCGGATCGCCAAGCAGCTCGCGCCCGGGGCGATCGTCACGCTGCACGACGGCACTGGCCTCGGCGGTGGCAGCGATCGGGCACCGACGCTGGCGGCACTCGAGACGATCCTCACGACCTGTGAGACGC
>CAZDGY010000141.1:0-10080 GCA_964504685.1 uncultured Kofleriaceae bacterium
GGGGTCGGAGCCAACACGGCGGGCTCGGGCTTCGGCGGCTCCGGCTTCGTCGCTTCCGGTTCCGGCTTGGGCTGGGACGGTGCGATCGGAGTCGCGTGACCCGGCGCGGCGCGCTCGTCGCGCTCGAGCGCCTTCTCCGCGGTGAACGATGGATTGAACTCGTAGACCACGGCGGGCTCGGCGTTGACCGCTTGATGCCAGACCTCGACGCCGTCCTTGCGCACCGCCACCGTGTGCGAGCCCGGCTTGAGCGGAAGCTTGAGCGGCGTGTGCCGGGTCGCGAGCTCGCCGTCGATCACCGCCTCGAGGCCTTCCGGATCGGTCGACAACATCAACGTCGCGTCGCCGCTCGTGATGCCGAGCGGCTCGAGCACGACGCGCAGAGTCTGCAACTCGCGCGCGGATAGCTCGATCGAAGTCAGCCATGACTTGCGATTGTCGTGATGGATCTCGATCTGATGTAGGCCCGGTGATAGCTCGATCGTCGTCACACCGCCGGCCAGCGCGGTGCCGTCGACCTTGATCTCGGAATCGGCGGGCTCGGTCATGAACTTGAGCGTCGCGTTGCCGGCGACCGGCAGGTGTGCGGTCGGCTCTGGCTTCGGCTCGACTTTGTTGTGGGTCGCGTAGACCGTGATCCCGGTCGCCGCTGCGCCCGCGATCGCGAGCACGACGAGCACGAACGGCCAACGCCGCTTCGACTGGCTGCGTGCCTCGACCATCGCGGCGCCGATCACGGTGACCCGTTTCTGCCGCGCGTTTGCGAGCGCGAGCGACGGCTCCATCGCCGCCGAGCTCGGTCGCGGTTCAGCCGACGTGCGTGCGCGCGCCGGCTCGGTGCCCGGTTTCGTGCGCGGCACGCGATGCGCGCCGGTGTTTCCGCGCGCCGCCGGAGGTGCAGCGAGCGGATCGACGGGCAGGTGGTCGGACGGCGCCGCCCCGCGCATCACCGTCTTTGCGGAGTCGCTCGCGTCGGCGGGTCCGAGCGCGATGATGAAGTGCTCGTCGGTGTCGATGCCCGGGTTCGGCAGGGGAGTCGGGATATCGTCGTCGTCGTCGTTGTACGCCGAGGGCTGGACCGCGAGGTGCTTGGCCGAGACATCGGGGACCTCGTCGAGCAGGATCGGCCCAGCCTCGACCTCGCCGCCTCCCCATGCGATCTCGACCGCTTCGTCGTCATCGTGATTGCGCGGCGGCCGAGGCGTGACGTGCTTGTTGACCGGCGTGCGCGCCACGTCGCCGCTGCCCGCAGCGATCACGTTGCTGTTGCTGCCAGCACCGCTGCCGCTCTGATCGCGCGTGCTCGCCGCCGCGAACCCGCCGCTCGGCGCCTCGACCGAAAACGCCCAGGCGAGCCACGACGCGAGGTCGCGATAACCGGTCTGGAAGTTGTACTGCTTGCGCACCGCATTCAGCGCCTCGCGCAACTCGCCGGCATTGGCGAACCGATCGTCGGGGTCGCGCGCGAGCGCGCGCAGCGTGATCTGGTCGAGCTCGTGCGGACACGACTGATTGAACGTCGACGGCGGCATGATGTCGCCGCGCTGGACCTTGAGCAGCGTCTGATACTCGTTCTTGCTCGCGAACAGCGGCCTGGCGGTGCACAGCTCGTGCAGGATCACACCGCAAGCCCATAGATCGGAGCGCGCATCGAGATCGCGGCCACCCGCGATCGCCTCGGGCGCCATGTAGGCGAGCTTGCCTTTGACTCGGCCGGTCTGGGTGCGCAGCTGCGCCGACTGCGCCTTCGCGATGCCGAAGTCGATGACCTTGACCTGGCCGGTGTTCGTGACGATCACGTTCGATGGCGAGACGTCGCGATGGACGAGCAACAGCGGTTGGCCATCCTCGTCGACCTTCGCGTGCGCGTAGTCGAGCGCGTCGCACAGCTGGAGCATGATCGCGATCGCGATCTGGATCGGCGGTGGCCCGGTAACGCGGCGGGCGTGGCGTAGCACCTGACGGACGTCGCGCCCGTCGATGTATTCCATCGAGATGAAGTATTCGGTCGCGACGCGGCCGAGCTCGTAGATCTGGACGATGTTGATGTGGTTGAGCAGCGAAGCGAGCTTCGCTTCACGCACGAACGACTTGATGAAGCTCGCATCCTCCGCGAGGTGCGGGAGCAAGCGCTTGAGCGCGACGACTCGTTCGAAACCTTCGAGCCCGCGCTCCAGCGCGCGGTGAACTGTCGCCATGCCGCCGACGCCCAACCGCTCGTACACGAGGTAGGGTCCGAACTGCTCTTCGACGACAGCGTCCGCGCCCATGGACGAGCCCAGACGATCGCACGGGAGCGGGCAGGGTGCTACCGGTTATGCGACTTCGTCGGGTGTCTTGACGTCGAGGGTGAGCGCGTGGATAGGCCCTTTCATCTCCTCGACGAGCGCGGCCATGACGAGCCGGTGACGCTCGAGCAGCGACTTCCCGGCGAAAGCGGCCGAAACGATCGACGCTTTCCAGTGGTCGGCGGTGCCTGTGAGATCGGACATCTCGACTTCGGCGTCGGGCATCGCGGTCCGGATTTTCGCGATGATGTCCTCGGCTTTCACGCCACGACACCTAGCTCGCGCCCGACCGCCGCGAACGCACCGATCGCGCGGTCGACATCCTCGGTCGAGTGGGCGGCCGATAGTTGGACGCGGATGCGCGCTTGGCCCTTGGGGACGACCGGAAAGGAAAACCCGATGACGTAGATCCCGTGGCCGAGCAAGCGCTGCGCCATATCGGCGGCGAGCTTCGCGTCGCCGAGCATGACCGGCACGATCGGGTGCGTGCCCGGCCGGATCTTGAGCCCGGACTGCTCCATGCCGGCGCGGAACCGCGACGTATTGGCCTCGAGCTTGTCGCGCAGCGCGGTCGACTCGCTGACCAGCGCGATCGCGGCGAGCGAACCGGCGACGATCGGCGGGGCCAGCGTGTTCGAGAACAGATACGGCCGCGATCGATTGCGCAGCAGGTCGACGATCTCTTTCTTGCCGGACGTGAACCCGCCCGAGGCGCCGCCCAGCGCCTTGCCGAGCGTCGAGGTGAACACGTCTACCCGAGCCATGCAGCCGCGCAGCTCCGCCGATCCGCGCCCGGTCTTTCCGACAAAGCCGGTCGCGTGGCTGTCGTCGACCATGACGAGCGCGTTGTGCTTCTCCGCGAGGTCACAGATCGCGTCGACGCGCGCGATATCCCCGTCCATCGAGAACACGCCGTCGGTCGCGATCATCCGCAGCCGCTTGCCGGCGGTCGCCACGAGCTTCGCCTCGAGGTCGTTCAGATCGTCGTGCTCGTAGCGATGGCGCTCGGCCTTGCACAGCCGTACGCCGTCGATGATCGACGCGTGGTTGAGCGCGTCGGAGATGATCGCATCGTCGTCGCCGAGCAGCGTCTCGAACAGGCCGCCGTTCGCGTCGAAGCACGAGCCGTAGAGGATCGTGTCCTCGGTACCGAGGAACTTCGACACCGCGGCCTCGAGCTCCTTGTGACGATCTTGCGTGCCGCAGATGAAGCGCACGCTCGAGAGTCCGTAACCGCGATCGTCGAGCGCCGCGCGCGCCGCCGCGATCACGCGCGGATGCGACGACAACCCGAGGTAGTTGTTCGCGCAGAAGTTGATGACCTCTTTGCCGTTGGTCGTGATGTGCGCGGCTTGCGGCGACGTGATCAGCCGTTCGTGCTTCCACAGTCCGGCGGCCTCGATTTCGGCGAGCGCGCCGGCGAACACCGACTTCGCATTCGTGTACATGCGGGCGCAGCTTTTCAGAGCCCGGCGTCGGGCGCAAGCTGCGAATCGTCGCCTAGGTCGAACGAGAATTTGGCGGACATCCGGCTGCCTTCCGCGAGCGGCGGCAGCTCGAGTGATTGCAAGGTCGTGCGCAGGCACTCGCTGATGTTCCGGTCGAGTGGGTTGCCGTCGCCATCCACCATCGTGTCGGGATCGATGAGCGTGCCGATGTCGGGATCGCCGCTGAAGTTCATCCGCACGACCGCGGTGGTGAGGTGCTTGCCGTGACCATCATCGTAGCAACCCGCGAGATAGGGCGTGACTTCGTGCAGCGTCATGAGTAAGCCATGTGCGAACTCGTTGACCGCGTCCGACGACGGTTGAACCGCCGAGCCCGAGGGTCGCTGCGCCCGATCCGCTCGTGCTGCTCTCGATGCCTGAGCCTTCGCGATCGCATCGGCGATTGCGGCGCGTTCGTCGGGGGTCACCTTGCGGATCGCTCGCGCCGGGCCGGTCGTCGGCTTCGGCGCATCGTCGGCGCGTGGCTCCGGTGTCGTCGTCGCGCCGCTCGCGCCGTCGCTCGCTGGTGGCTCGTCGTGCCTGCGATGCCGCCACAGCACGAACATCAGCGCGGCGACCATCACGACGACGAGGAGCGAGCGCGCGAGCATGGCTTACTCGAAGTCGAACGTGAGCTCGGTCTTTAACATGCGCGCGCAGCTTTTCAGAGCCCGGCGTCGTGCGCAAGGTCGATGTCGTGCGCGATCGGGAACGAAAAGGTCACCGACCCGCCAACGCCCATCGGCGGTAGCTCGATCGACTCGAATGTGGTGCGCAAGCATTCGGCGACGCTCGGATCGAGAGGGTGGTCGTTGCCGTCGGTCATGGTGTCCGGATCGATCAGCGTGCCGACGTCGGGATCGCTCGTCAGGTTCATGTGTGCCATCACCGAGGTCATGTGCTTGCGGGTCTCGGCGTCGTAACAATCCCCGAGGTAGGGCCCGACCTGCTGCAGTGCTTCCATGAAATGCGTCGAGAAGTTGTCGAGCAGTTGCCTGCCATCCGGCTTCGGTTCCGGCCGCGCGGCGCGTGCAGCCTGAGCCTTCGCGATCGCGTCTGCGATCGCCGCGCGTTGGTCGGGCGTCACTTTGCGAATCGCTCGGTTCGGACCGGTGATCGCGTTCGCCGCTCCGCGGCTGTGATTCGACTCCGCAGCGGGCGCCTCGTTCGAACCCGACGCTTCGCTCGCAGGCGACGAGTCATGCCGCTGATGCCGCCACAGCACGAACATCAGCGCGCCGAGCAGCCCGACGACGAGGAGCGATCGCGCGAGCATCGCTAGTCGAGGTCGAACGTGAACTCGGTCTTGAGCGTCGCGCCCTCTTTGATCGGCGGCAGCTCGGCGGCGTCGAGCACGCCGCGCACGCAGTTGTCGAGCTCGGGCGTCACCGGCTGGCCGGTACCGTCGGCGATCGAGTCGGTCGTGATCAGCGTCCCGACGTCGGGGTCGCCTTCGAGCGTGATCTGCACCGCGGCGTTGCGATGGCTGCCGGAGGAGCCCTTGTCCTTTACGCAGCTCGCGAGCGTGCCGATCAGCGGCTGCAACGCGTCGCCCATGCCGACCGCGAACGACTCGACGTACGCGGCGTAGTCCTGATTCGGATCCGGCGGCGTCGCGGGCTTGGCCTCGGTCGGAGCAGCGGGTTTGCGCTCGGCGCGTGCAGCACGAGCCGCCGCGATCTGCGCCGCGATCTCGGCGCGCTGTTGCGGCGTGATGGTGCGCCGCTCGTGGGTCGGGCCCGGCTTGGCCGTCGGTCCACCGGCGCTCGGCGTCGGCTCGATGCTCGATCCGCTCGCTTCGCCCGGCACCGCCTTGTCGTGGTGGCGATGGCGCACGACGACGAGCACGGTCAAGATCGCCATGACGAGGACGAGGAGGGTGCGGCCGAGCATCTTTGGATCTAGTGGGACAAGATAGCGCCGAGCTCGAGCATACGCTGCACGCGCGGCACGAGGTCATCGGTCATCGCGTCGAGGTTGTACTTCGGGCTCCAGCCCCAGTCGCGGCGCGCCGCGCTGTCGTCGATCGCCTTGGGCCAGCTGTCGAGGATCGCTTGGCGCACCGGATCGGCTTCGTAGGTGAACTTCGCGGCCGGCAGCGCGCGGCGGACCGACACCGCAATCTCGTCGGCGCGCGGCGAGAATGCCGCGATGTTGTAGATACAGCGCGTCAGCTTCTCGCGCTGCGCAAACGCGAGCTCGAGTAGCGCGCGCACGCCGTCCGGCATGTACATCAGCGGAATCCGCGTGTCGGCGCGCGCGAACGCCTGGTACGCGCCTTTGCGCACGCCGTCGACGTACATGAACAGCGCGTAGTCCGACGAACCGCCGCCGGGCATCGCCGCGGAGATCAAGCCGGGGAAGCGGACGCCGCGGCAATCGATGCCGTAGCGCTCGCGGTAGTACGCGCACAGCAGCTCGCCCGAGACCTTCGTGACGCCGTACATCGTGGTCGGATGCAGCGCGACATCGTCCGGCGTCGGATCGGGTAGCGGCCCCGACGGTGGCGGGCCGAACACCGCGATGCTCGACGTGAACACGAGCCGGTTCGTCTTCGCGCGACGCGCAGCTTCGAGCACGTTCCACGTTCCGGTCTGATTGACGTCGTAAGCGAGCCGCGGGTCCTGCTCACCGCGCGCGGACAAGATCGCTGCGAGGTGGAAAACGAGCTCCGGTCGAGTCTCGGTGAACGTGTGCTGGACCGCGGCGGCGTCGGTGACGTCGAGTCGCTGCCATTCGCCGCCCGCGTGTGCGTGGCTCGGCGGTCGCGGCGCGAGATCAGTCGAGACCACATCGTGGCCTTGCGCGATGAGCGCGCCGATCAGGTCGTGCCCGATCTGGCCGCCGGCTCCGGTGATGAGGACTTTCATGCGGCGGGCACTATACAGTGCGCCCCGCGCTTCGCCGCCTACCTGGCGTACTTCGCGCGGGCCGCAGCCGGCACGCGGACGCGCGGGTCATCGAGCCACCATGGGTGCTCCGGGCTGCCGTGCGTGACGTGCGCCGGCTTGGGCCCGATGTCGTTGGCCGGGCAACCCGCTTCGGGCGCGAACCCGACCTGGTTGTTGCCGACGTCGAACACGGTGACGAGGCCCGACAGCAACGTGCCGCCGATCAGCGACATGCCAAGCTGGCCGGCGTCTTCGAACGCCAGACAGTAGTTACCGCCGCCTTCATCGACCAGATACGAGCGAGTCGCCGCGACCGGCACGGCGGTGGTTGCGCCGCCGCCGGCATCGGGGAACGTGAGGCCGAGCGTCGGCAACATCGCATCGATCTGCGCCGCGCTCAGCGACGAGCTCACGCAGCCGCCCGCGGTGAGCGACTGCGAGCCGAACACCGCCTTGAAGCCCGCGCTCGCGTTCACCTTCGATAGGATCGCGTTCTGGGCCGCCGATGGGATGAACGAGATGCTCGTGCCGGTATCGACGATCGTGTCGCCGAATGATGCCGAGCTCAGGCCGAGATCGGTCGCGCCGATCGCCATGCCGGCGATCCCGACGGTGTAGTAGCCCGCGCCGGTCATCGGCGTGAACACGACCGGCTGAGCGACCGCGGCGTTGTCGTAGCCACCGAGCCACATCGTGCCGTCGTTCACGCACTCCTCGAACGCGAACTGCGGCAGCATGCCGGCGGTGACCGCGGCGTCGACATACGACGTCGTGTGGGGCAGCAGCAGATCGTCGGGGCCCAAGCCGACGATGCCGTCGAACCCGCCGCGGAAGAATCCGTTGTTGCTGGTGATCGCCGCGAAGTCGAGCTTCACCGCGAAGCCGGTGCCGATCGCCGCGGTGTCGGCGTAGACCTCGCCGCTCCACCCGGTGCCATCGCCGAACGTGCTGCTCGCGGTCGCGTGCTGGTCGGTCGCGCCGCCGCCCGGCGTGTACGCGGGGCTGACGCCGCAGTTCGTACACGACGTCGCCGCGACGCCGGTCGACGACGAGCCGGTGTCGACGAGCATGTTGAACGACTGCGTCCCGAACTTCATCGGCGCGGTGAACACCAGCTCGCCGGGGGTGGTCAGTGGCACCGCGACGAGGCCGGACGGATTGGAGGCGTCGGGGTGCGTCCCCACCGCATCGACGTTGTGATGTGCATCGGCACCGTTGCCATTGCCGCCGCCGCCGCAACCGATCGCGAACGAGATGACGATCGAACCGAGCCGAGCTTGCCGTACCAGCATGGGGCCTCCCGCGCTTGTTCAGCGCGCAGCCACGCTACGGACGTTTCGCGTCGACGTCACCAGCGCGAGCGCGATCACCTGATAGCAGTGCGCCGCGGTCGAGCCGCAGCGTCGACGCCTCAACCTTGTGCACCGCGTTACGAAAGAACGTTCACGAACGCTTAACCGGACTCAGCGTTTCGCGCGTCGCACGATTCGCGAATGCATCTCATCGTCGCGCTGATCTTTGCCGTCGCGGGGTGCTCCGCTGGAGCGATACGCTGCACGAACTGGCAAGGGACGTCGACGGTACGACCGTGTTTCCCGGCGAAGGGCGGCTGGTACTGCCGGGGCCACGGCTGGTCGGGAACGCCGCGTTGTCCGATCGGCAGCTGGCGCAGTTAGTGCTCGTTGTCGTTCGCGAACACGCTGCACGAGTTGGAGAACGTCATCACGTTACCGACCTGCAGCGGATTGCCAGGTGCTTCGTCGTTCGGATCGCCGCCGCCCCATTGATAGGTCGAATCGGTGAACGCGAGGAACACGCACATCTCTTGGTTGCCGACGCCCCACACGACGGTCTGGCTCGTGCTGTTGAAGTAGTCACACGTGAACCGGATCCGCGAATAGCCGGTCATCGGGAAGATCGGATCGATCGTGCTGCCGAGCGAATCGCCGATCTCTGCGGTCGTTTGAAACACCGGTGTTACGGTCGCGCCGTCCGCGCTGACCGCGGAGACCGTCATGCCGGTGCCGAGCGCGTGGTAGTGGGCGAGCGCGTAATAGATGTTGAAGTCGGGGGCGCGGCCGAACAGCTGCTGGTGTAACGGCCCGAGGTCGCAATCGACCGTGAACGACGATTGCATGTTCGGCGGCAGGCCGAGCGCCTGATCCTCGAATGACAGCGCGGCGAGGTGGGTCGTGACGTCCACTTCGGCGATCGGCGTGATCGCGATCGTCGGCGAGATCGTCAGCGGCGAGTCGGTCGCGTTGAGCAGGTGGATCTGCGCGACGAGCTTGGAGCCCTTCGGGATCTTGATCGCGCCACCGTCCGGGAACTGCTGAACGTCGTGCGTCGCTTGGGTCGACTGCGCGAACAACACGCCGCCGTAAACCGCCGCAGCCTCGGTGTCGAACGAGCGGTCGGCGCAGGTATAGACGCCATCGTCGCCGGCGAAGATCCGATCCGGAACGTAGAACCAGTTCGAGTGGTGTAGGCCCGGTCCACTCTTGAACTCGACCTGATTGACGTAGAGGTCGGTCGCGTTGTTGAGCGAGATCTGGACGCACTGGTCCGTGATCTCTTGTTCCGCGTCGAGCTGAAACGGCCCGAACGCGTAGGTCTGGACGGCATTCGGATCCGCGTGCGTGCACGCGGCCACGACCACAGCGATCCCTAGGCGCTTCATGGGCCGGTTATACATTGGTCCGGCCATCGGTCCAATCCTTAAGAACCGGTCTCAAAACATATGGTTAAAGTTCACGTAGAAGCCAGTGTCCTCCGCCGAGAACCCGTAGTCGACGGTGATCAGGGTCGCGAGGTTCCATGCGATGCGCAGCGAGCCGCCATACGCCGCGCGCAGATCGCGAACCGTCAGATCGGACATCCGGCTGTACGGCCGGCCGACGTCGAGGAACGGCACGATGATGAACGCGAACTTCTGCCGCCAGAAGCACGCGTGCGCGAACGTCCAGCGCGCTTCGACGTTGTCGAGCGCCATGATCGGCCCGACGAAACGATCCTGGCGGAACCCGCGCATCGTGCGCTGACCGCCCAGGCCGGTGCGCGGATCCTCGGTGAACGGGAACGTGTCCATGCTGAAGAACGGCGTGCCCGAGGTCTGGCCTTCGAACACGAGCCGGTCGGCGAGCACGAGGTCGACCGCATCGGGCGCCGGGCTCCAGAACCCGCGCGCCGCGATCATCGCGCGGACGTAGTTGTACTGCGAACCGAGCGCGACCGTGCCGGCGTCGACTGCCGCGTCGATGAACACGCCGCGATTCGGATCGGGCTCGTAGTCGCGCGTGTCGTACGAGATGCCGAACCGCAAGAAGTTGTCCCAGCCGCCGTTGCAGCCAACCAGCGCGCCGGCGTCGCAATCGGTCTTGAGTCGGGTCGGCGCTTCGGTTGCGGTCGTCGCCG
>CAZDGY010000142.1:0-10066 GCA_964504685.1 uncultured Kofleriaceae bacterium
GTGCTCGTGCTCGTGCTCGTGCTCGTGCTCGTGCTCGTGCTCGTGCTCGTGCTCGATCCCCAGCGGCTGATCCGTCGCCACCTTCGCATCCATCGCCGAAATCCCATGCTTGACGATGCGGTTCAGCGTCAACCGCGCTCGGCCCGCTCCGATCGCATCGAGCGCGTCGCCGATCACCGCCACCGGCACGCCGAGATCGACAAACGCCGCGAGCAGCATGTCACCCGCTGCACCGCTCGCGCAGTCGAGGTGCAGATGCGCGCCGCGCAGCGAGCTCATCGTCGCACCGCCAGCCGCGCGATCTTGACCGCGGCGACCGCGGCGCCCACGCCGTTGTCGATATTGACGACCGTGATCCCGGGCGCGCACGACGACAGCAGTGCGCCGAGCGCGACCAAGCCGTCGATCGACACGCCGTAGCCGACGCTGGTCGGCACCGCGATCATCGGTCGATCGACGAGCCCGCCGAGCACCGACGGCAGCGCCGCCTCCATCCCCGCAATCGCGATCACGACCGCGGCGCTCGCGATGTCCGGTAACCGGACAAGCAGCCGATGGAGCCCCGCGACACCGACGTCGTGGATCCGCGCGACCGGCGCGCCGAGGAACTCGCAGACGAGCGCCGCTTCTTCGGCGACCGGAACATCGCTCGTCCCTGCGCACACGATCGCGATCTGTCCGGCGGCCGGACGTGCGGGTGCAGCGCCGAGCGTCGCGATCCGCGCGGCCTCGTGATAGCTGACCTCGGGCACCAGCTCGCGCAGCCGCAAGGCCTTCGCTGGATCGACCCGCGTCGCGATCGCACCGCCGCTCTTGGCGAGCTCGCGCATCGCCGCAGCGATCTGCTCGGCGGTCTTGCCCGCACCGAATACGAGCTCGGGAACGCCGGTGCGTAGCTCGCGGTGGTGATCGATGACCGCGTCGCGGATCGTGGCGGCATCCGGCAGCTCGCCGATCTGCTTCGCCGCATCGGCCGGCGCAAGCCCACCGTTCCGAACGTCGTCGAGTAAGCGCAGCAGTAGCGTCCGATCCACGAGCTACTCCTAGCACGCCCGCTACTCGGTCGGCAGCTCGATGCCATGCGCCGAGAGCACCTCGTCGAGGATCGCGCCGACCGCGACCAACCGCTTGACCGCGTAGCGCTGGAACACGATGGCCTGCGCGTCGTCGAACGAGACCGTGCCGCGCACCGGCCGCACCGCGCCGCCGACCAGGCCGCGACAAATCTCCGGCGTGAACGTATGGCCCATGGCGCGCAGCTGCGCGAGATCGTCGTGGACGAGCGCGATCGGCAAGGTCGCGAGGCTGCGCTCGAGGGCGGCGCGAAAGCTGTCCGGCGTGTCGCCGCCATGGCCGATCGCGTCGGCCCAGATCCGGATCGACAGCCCAGTCATCACCTTCATCCGCGGATCGGTCTCGATCGCGCGCACCCGATCGAGGTCGGCAACCGCGACCTCCCAGCGATCGCCAAGCGCGGCGAGCATCGCGCGGACGAACAGCCGATCCTTGTCGTTCGGCGTTTGCGCGAGCCCGACGTCGACGTCGCGCGCGAGCCCGATCGCGAACGACGTGAACGCGGCATCGTCGATCACGAGGCTGCCGATATCGTCGGGAACCGACAGCCGCGACGGCCGAACCAGCGCCGCGCCGCACGCAGCGAGCACGACGAGCCAGACGAGCGCGACGGTCCGCACTAGCTCTTCTTGCGCCGCGTGATCCGCACCGCTTCGATCGCGCGGTCGTTCGCAGCAACGACCTCGATCGAAACCGAGCCGAGCGTCAGGCTCTCGCCGCGATCCGGAATGCGGCGGAACCGTTCGATCAACAGCCCCGCGATCGTCTCGTAATTCTCGCTCTCCGGAAGGCCGAGCTCGAGCTCGGAGTTGAGCCGCGACACGGTCGTCCGCGCCTCGATCCGCCACACGCCGGGCTTCTCTGCCCTGATCGGCGAGGGCTCGTGGTCGTACTCGTCCTCGATCTCGCCGACGATGGTCTCGAGCATGTCCTCGATCGTTACGATGCCGACTGCGCCACCGTATTCGTCGACGACGATCGCGAGGTGCTGTTGCTCGGTCTGGAGCTGGACCAGCAAGTCCGACGCCTTCATCGTCTCGGGCACGTACAACGGTGGGTGCGCGAGCGCAGCGAGCCTCTCCTCGATCACCGGCTTCGGAGAGCTCGCGGCTTGCAGGATGTCGAACACGTGAACGATGCCGACGATGTCGTCGATCCGCGAGCGGTAGATCGGCATGCGCGAATGCTGCTTGTCCGCGACCTCTCGCGCGGCTTCGCTGACCGGCGCGTCCTCCGGCAACGCGGTGACTTCAGACAGCGGCACCATCAGATCGCCAACTTTATATTCGGACAGCTCGAACACGTTCGCGATCATCTCGCGCTCGTCCGCGCTGATCTCCGGCTTGTCGCCGTGCGGCTCGCTCTCGATCAGCAGCGCGAGCTCTTCGCGGGTGACGAACGCCTTGCCGCGGTCGGTGCGAGCGACCCGAGTCAGTGCCGACGCGTAGCCACCGACCACCGCGACGAGCGGCCGTAGCACGAACGACGCGAGCCGAAGCGGCGCCGCGAGCACGTCGACCATTCGATCGGCATGCGCACCGACGATCGCTTTCGGCACGAGGTTGCCGATCACGACGAGAGGCGGCACGACGACCAGCGGCGCCCACAGAGGTGAGTCGCCATGGCGCGCGAGCTCGACCGCGAACAGCAGCGCCGCGAACAACGTCGCGAGGTTTGCGCCGATCAACGTCGTCGCGAGCGATATCTGCGGCTCGGCCAACATCTTCTCGGCGCGCGCCGCCGCGACTCCACCGGCGGCGGCCCGGGCGCGCAGCGCCTTGCGATCGCATGCCGACAGCGCGACTTCGGCCGCGACGAAGAATGCCTGCGCCATCGCGCACGCGATCAGCACGAGGACGAGCGTCGAGCTCAATTCTTGTCTCCCGAGCGCACGAGCTCTTCGACATCGGCCGCCGGCGGGGTGACCTCGTCGGGCGGGTGAATCGGCTGGACCGGTCCACTGCGCAGGTCGGCTTGCGAGATCGGCACGCCTGGCGCCGGGGTGCGCGACCGAATGCGAATGTTCGGCATCGACGCTTGCAGGTCGGTGCGCTCGTCGCGCAGCACGCCGAAGATCTGGCCGAGCAGGTCGTCCATCGTGACGAGGCCGAGCACCTTGCCGTACTCGGACACGATGATCGCCATGTGCACTTTCTTCTGCTTGAACGTGAGGAACAACCGCTTGATCGGCGTCGTCCGCGGCACGAACAGCGGATCGTGCAGCATCTCGACGAGCGGCTTGCCGGGGCCGCGCACGAGATCCTTCGCGTTGATCGTGCCGCGAATGTTGTCGAGCGACTTTTGATAGATCGGCACGCGCGAGAAGCCCCGGGCCGCGACCTCTTTGACCAACCGTTGCATCGGCAGGTCGTACGACAGCGCAAAGATCCGATCGCGCGGTGTCATCACCTGGCCGACGTTCTTGTCGGAGAACTCGAACACCCGGTGGATCAACCGGCGTTCGCGTGCGTCGACCTGGCCCTGCGCCGAGCCGGCGTCGACGAGCTTGCGAAACTCCTCTTCGGACAGATCGCGCGACGGCCGAGGGCGAACTGCATCGCCGAGCGGCCGGAGTAGCACGGCTGTGATCGTCTGGAGCACGATCCGCACCGGCGCGACGATGATCCCGAACGCGGAGAGTGGATACGCGCAGGCCCGCGACCAGCCGAGCGGCGCCTTCGCGGCGAGCGTCTTCATCGTGACCTCCGTGACGAGCACGACGATCGCGAGCGTGCCGGCGAGCACGATGCCGGCGAGTCCCCACGGCGACACCGTCGGCCACAGCGCGAGCGCGGCCGCAAAAGCGACGACCGCGACCATGCCGTTGAGCGCCTCGTTGCCGATCAGCACGGTCGCGATCAACCGGCGCGGGCTGCCCAGCATCGCGGTGATCCGGCGGTCGACGCCGCGCTCGCTGCGCGCGAGTTGCTCGCGATCAACTCGGCGAAGCGAAAACAGCGCGACCTCGCTGCCCGAGCAAAACCCCGAAACGACGATGCAGGCGAGCGCGATCGGAATCGCGACGGCGAGCTCCATGTGCTAGCCGCCCTCGTGCGGCATCGGGAACGTCGCGGTGAATACCGAGCCCTGCCCCGGCGTCGTGTCGACCCAGATCCGCCCGCCGTGCGCCTCGACGTACGCCTTCGCGAGCGTCAGACCCAAGCCGGTGCCGCCGAACGCGCGGGTCGACGACGAGTCGACCTGAAAGAACGGCTCGAAGATCTTCGCGACTTGATCGCGCGAGATGCCGATACCGGAGTCGCTGACCACGAGCTGGATCGCGCGCTCGGTCGTGATCTCCGCGACCTCGCCCGGTGCGAGCGGGCCTCGCCGCACCGCGACTCCGACTCGCCCGCGATCGGGCGTGAACTTCACCGCGTTCGACAGCAAGCTCGAGACGACTTGGCGAATCTTCTTGCGGTCCCCGACGACGAACGTGTCACCGTTCGCGTCGAGCTGGATCGCGATGCCGCGCTTGCCGGCTTGCGGTGTGAACGTCGCGATCTCGCTCGCGACGATCTCCGCCAGTGACAGCGCGCTGCGCTCGAGGGCGAGCTCGCCCGACTCCAGCGACCCGACGTCGAGCACCGCGGTGATCAGCTGGAGCAGTTGCTCGGCTTTCGACAAGATCGTCGTCAGGTACTCGCGCTGCTCGATCGTGACCGGGCCGGCGATGCCCTCCGACATCATCTCGGCATAGCCGATCACCGAGGTCAGCGGCGTGCGCAGCTCGTGCGACATCGTCGCCAGAAAGTTCGACTTCAGCCGATCGAGCTCTTCCATGCGAGCGACCGCGCGCTGCAGCCGCATGTTGTGCTCGGTCAGCTCTCCGAACGTCGCGCGCATCGCCGACTCGTGAGTCGCCGCCGCCAGCGCGCGCGCATTCGCGTGGTGGACGATCAGGCCGAGTGAATCGGCGAGCAGATCGAGCGCAGCGTCTCCGGCCGGCCCGGTCGCGGCGAGCTGGGCGAGCGGCTCGCCATCGTGATCGAGCTGACGGCGCGGCGGACCGGCCTGGTCGCTGCCCGCGACCCGGGTGCCACGGACATAGATAGCGAGCTCGCCACCGAGCGCACGCTGGATCGCGGCGATCAGCTCGTCGAGCTCGCCCGGCGGCACCAGGCGAGCGAGCTCGACTGGCGCATCGAGCGGGCCCGTGGTCACGCGGTTATTCTATCACTCCGCCGCCCCGACGTGCTCGGCGAGGGCTCGACGGAACGCCGCGCTGTCGATGCCAAGCTTTTCGACGAGTCGCAGGTCGCGATCGAGGTGATCCCACGCGTTTGCGACGAGCTCGAAGAACGTCGCCAGCACGCCGGTGCCAGCCGTCGCGGTCGCTTCCACGACCGTGCGGGCCGGATCGCCGAACCGATCGACCGCCTCCAGCGGCACCCGATCGGGTAAGTCGCGCTTGTTGTACTGGACGACCACCGGAATCGTATCGAGCTGGTTCGCGTGGAGGTTCGCCACGAGGTTCGCCCACGCGACGCCGTTGGCCTCGACTTGGCTCGGGCTCGAGTCGGCGACGAACACCACGCCATCGGTGCCGGCGAGCACGAGCTTGCGCGTGTGCTCGTGCGCCGGCTGGCCGGGCACGGTGTAGACCTTGATCCGGAACGAGAAGTTCGACGTCCGAAAGAAGATCGGGAACAGGTCGAAGAACAGGGTGCGATCGTCGCGCGTGTCCAACGTCATCAGCCGGCCGCGGTTGAGCCGATCGACCATCGTGTGCAACGCGCGCAGGTTGCTGGTCTTGCCCGACAGCGGCGGCCCGTAATACACGAGCTTCAGCGTCAGCTGGCGCTCGGCGAAGTCGACTAGGGCCACACGAAAGGGTAGCTCAGCGCGGCTCGGTTGTGGGGTCCGGCGTCGCCGCAGAGGTCTGGCGCTGAGCGAGCATGTACAGGAGGCCGATCAGCGCGGCGATCGCGAGCACGACCAGCACGGCGAGCTGATAGCGCGGGCTGGTCTTCTCGGGTAACTGGGTCGCGGTCGCGCGCATCGTCGCCTCCGCGGCTCGTACGATCTTCGCGAGTTGCCGATCGGCGATCGGATCGCCTTTGCGCTCGCTGTAGACGCGCGCGGCCCACGCGTAGCTGCCGGTGCGCGCGATGTCGGTGAACAGAGCGTCGTGCAGGGCGTCGTCTTGCCACGCGTCGACGACGCGGGACCACGCGGCGGCTACCGACGGTGGCGCGTCATGGGCCGACTCGGTCACCGGTGATTTATAGCACCGGCCGCATCGGCACCGGCATCGCGATCAAGATGAAGATCACGAACACCGCGATCGCGCGGCGCCGGCGCACCGGATCGAGCGGCGCGTCGCCGACCGGCGGATGGTATTCGCCCGCGTTGCGCCGCATCACCGCGATCAGCACCGCCCACAGCGTCCACGGGATCAACCCGTACTGCGCGTACCCCAGCGCTTCGATCGCGGTGTAGCCGGCACCGAGCGCCATCGCGAACATCACGCCGCCGACGACGAGCGCGACGACTGGCAGCATCGCGTGGAACCGCCCAGACCATTTTTCGTGCGCTTGGCCGAGCACCGCGCGCGCTACGTGGCCACCATCGAGCTGGCCGATCGGCATCAAGTTGATCATCGTGACCAGCAGTCCGACCCATGCCGCGAACGCCATCGGATGTAGCTGGACGTCGACGCCGTGGCCGGGCAACCACTGGCCGAACACCGCGTACTTGAGCAACGCGTAGAGGATCGAGTTGCCCTCGACGTTGCCATCGATCGACGACGGCCCGACCTCGGACAAGCATAGGCCGATGACGAGCGCGGGAATCGCGATCACGAGTCCAGCGATCGGCCCGGCGGCCCCGACGTCGAACAGCGCGTTGCGATCGTCGATCGGCTTGCGCATCCGGATGACCGCGCCGAGCGTGCCGAGCGAGATCTGCGGCGGCAGCGGGATGAAGTACGGCAGCGAGACATCGACGCCGCGGCGACGGCCGACGATGTAGTGGCCGAACTCGTGACACACGAGGATCGTCATCAGCGTAGCGCCGAAGGCTGGCCCGCCGAACCAGGTCGTCGTCACGCAGCACGCGGCGAACAAGCCGATGTGGATCGCGAGGCCGCGTGCGTCGAATCCCGCGGTCGCCGTCGGGATGATCGGGTGCGGTTCGGCCACGCGCACAGTCTAGCGGACCTTTCGTCGCGCGGAGAGAATAGGGAATAGGGAAGCGGAACCTGAGCGGGGAACCTATGGCGCCACGATCAGCTCGTCGCCCTGGACCTCGAGTACGCTCGGCTCGCGCCGAATCTCGCCGTCGGGCGCGATCGCTGCGGGGCCACACGCGCCGTCGTCGAGCCGTGCGTGCGCCAGGCCGGCACGAAACGCGCCGCGCGGATCCGAGGCACTGGCGACCTCGTGCCTGACCTGGGCGACGAGCGTCGCGGCATCATAGGCTTCGGCGGCAGCGGCGGTCGGAGCGCGCGCCATTCGCTGCGTGAACGCGGTCGAAAAGCTCGCCGCGATATCTCCGCCGAGCTCGCCCGCGAAGCTGTCGACGATCAGTGCGCCCTGCACCGCGGCGCCACCGCGGATCGGCAAGCTCGGATGATGCCAGCCGGCGCCACCGACGAGCTGGACGACGGAAGGCACGCGCCCGCCGTGTTTGCGAGCGAGGCGCGCGGGATCAGTGGTCTCCCCCGACCGCAGCTCGACCCCGAGGTACGGCAGGAAGGCGGCGACGAGCGCGGCGCGATCGTAGCGGTCCGGAATGTAGAGCAGCGAGAACGCTACATCGGGCGAGAACGTCTGCCAGCCGTGCTTCGGATCCTTGCGCAGATGCTCGGCGAGCCGCGGGTTCGACGCCGGGACGAGCCCGAGGAACTGTTTGACGTCCGGCTCGAGATCGCCGCCGGTCGGATCGTACGCGCCGCGCCCGGTGACACCGAGGCCGAGGCGGGTCGCTTCGGCGACGAACGCGTCCGCGGCTTCTTCGCCGGTATCGTCTCGCGGCGCGAGTACGCCCACGGTGGGAAACCCATCATCGGCCGCGAGCTTCGCCACCGCGCGCGCTTCGTCCGCGGGCGAATCGACGAGCCGGAACACGCCGCTCTGCGGATCTGCGCCATCCGCGGGGGCGAGTAGCGCGATCGGCACCTGATGCGCCACCGCCGCGCGCGCTGCGGCGATCGCTTCGCGGGTACCCGCGCCGCCGAGGATCGCGACCGCGCCTTTGTTGACCGCGATGTCGACCGCGGCCGTAGCGCCCTCCGGTTCACCGCGGGTATCGATGAACAGCCAACGCGTGCCTTCCGCCGGCGCGAGCTCGATCGCGGCGCGCAGCTCGCTGCCGATCGCGGCGTAGCGTCCGGTCAACGGCAGCAGCACCGCGATCGCGGCGGGATCGACGGGCGGCGCCGCGAGCTCGGCGGTCAGCGCTGTGACCTGATCGGCGACGTCTCCGTGATCGACCGCGGTCACCGCACGGGCGAGCCACGCGCGCGCTTCCGCTTCGTCACCGCGGTGGTGCGCGAGTCGCGCGAGCCGCAGTGCGAGCCGGGCGGCGCCCGGGCGATCGCCAGAGCGCTCGAACGCAGCGACCGCGGCAGCCTCGGGCAAGGTCTCGATCCCGGTCGGGTCGACGACGTTCGCGAGGTCACCCGGGATCGGGGGCGCGCCGTGCTGCTCGTGGACCTGCCGCTCGATCCACGTCTGCTGGGCCGGCGCACCGCACGCAGCGAGCGCGACGAGCCATGCCCGCGTCATTCGTCGAGCAACGAGCGCACGCGATCGATCAGGCGCTTCTTCGGCAGCTCGGGCCGGGTCTCGCCACTGGCGCGCGCAAGCTCCTCGATCAACTCGCGCTGCTTCGCGGTCAGCTCGGTCGGGATTTCGATCTGGACGTGAACTAGGTGATCGCCGCGCGGCGCGTTCTTACCAGCGGCTTGCGGGATGCCGCGACCGCGCAGTCGAAACACGCGACCGGGCTGCGTGCCTTCCGGAATGCGCATCTTGACGTCGCCGTCGAGCGTCGCGACGTCGAGCACCGCGCCGAGCGCCGCTTGCGAGAACGTGATCGAGTGCTCGCTGCGCACGTCGTTGCCTTCGCGTCGGAATCGCGAATGCTCGGCGACCCGAACCACGACGTGCAGATCGCCGTTGGCCGCGCCACCTCGCCCGCGTTCGCCATCGCCTTTGATCATCTTGACCGCGCCTTGGGTCGTCCCCGGCGGAATCACGACGGTGAACTCGCGCATCGCTCCCGCTCGGCCCGCGCCGTCGGGGATATGGATCGACTTGCTCGCGCCGAACGCCGCTTCGTCGAAGCCGACTTCGAGCGTGTAGCGGATGTCGGCGCCGCGTTGCTTGACCTTCCGGCGCCGCAAGACGTCGTTGATCATGTCTTGCGCGGCGTCGACTACCGCGCCGAGCCCACCGCCGTCGTCCGCCTGCCCCCAGCGATCGTAGCGCGCGCGTGCGTCCGGATCGGAGAGCACGGCATATGCTTCGTTGATCTCGCGGAATCGCTCGCCCGCATCGTCGGGGTTGACGTCAGGGTGATGCTTGCGCGCGAGCTCGCGAAACGCGCGTTTGATGTCGGCCTCCGAGCAGCCCTTCTCGAGCCCGAGCACGACGTAATAATCGCGTTTGCGCTTCGCCATCAGCCACCTCCGGCGTCACCGGAGTCGGCGGCGGCATAGATCGCTTCGCCGATCCGTTGCGCTGCGACTTCGAGCCGAGCGAGCGCATCTTGCACGAGCGCGAGGTCCTCGCCGTCGATGACCGCGCGGCAATCCGCGAGCTCGGCGACGAGATATTCGCGCTCCTCGAGCGGTAGGATCCCGCCGAACTCCTCCATCGCCTTGTCCGACGAGTAGAACAGCCCTTCGGCCTTGTTGCGCGCTTCGATGAGCGCGCGCCGGATCTGATCGGCCTCCTGCATGTCGACCGACTCGACGACGAGCCGCTCGATGTCGGCCTCGGTCAACCCGGTCGTCGGCTGGACGGTGACGCTCTGCACGCGCCCG
>CAZDGY010000143.1:0-10041 GCA_964504685.1 uncultured Kofleriaceae bacterium
GGGCAAAACCGCCGCTACGCGCGCGCGTTCGCACGCCCACAACACCGTGCCTTGCGGTCGATCGTCGTCGATCACGACGACCGGGTGGGCGCACAGCTCGGGCTCCTTTCGCCAAGCGAGCTGGAGCGGGAACGCCGGAACATCGAGACACGCGACCCGCATCGAAACGATGATACTGTACTAATGTTCAGTCCGTCTAGTTGCCAGCGATGCCTCCACTCGCGTGAAAGCTGATCGTGACGGGATCGGCGCCGAGCATCGCGGCGATCGCGAAGTTGTCGCCGTGATCTCGCGTCGAGCTGTCGGCCTGGACCTCGAGCACGATGTTCGCGCCCGGTTGAAACGTCTGGTCGACGCCCGTCGTCGTGAACTGCGCCGGTACGACGAGCGCGTCGGTGCAGTTGTTCTGACCGTAGACCACGGGGTCGACGCACCCGGTGCTCGGTCCGGTACCCGACGAGTCGGCGAGCTGGAGATCGAGACACGGCGTATCGGGCGTGACCACGAGATCACTCAGCTGCGTCCACGGACAGCCGCCGCAACCCGACGTGAAAGGAACAGCGAGGGCGACAACCGCTAGCAAAGATAACTTCGACATGCCCGCGCCTAGTTCATCGACCGTGCCGAGCGAGCCGATCGTCGCGGCGCGGCGTTACGCGAGCTGCGTCGGCGCGCCGACCAGGTTTCACGACATCGCTGTCGCGACCTCGCGAGCGACGCAGGAACTGCAGCGGCCCTAACACAACCTTCACGTCGCGTGCGGCTCAGCAACGCAAGCTTCACACGATCGACATCGGCGGCGCTGGTAACTCAGATCGTGATGCCGAGGGTTGCCGTCATTGTTCTCGTTGTCGCGTCCAATGCCTGCGGTGGCACGCTGGTCCGCGTCGTCCCCGATGGCGCGAACACCGGCACGACCGCCGCCAGCGATCCGACGTTCGAGGTCATCGCACGGGTGGCTGGGATTCACGATCCGTTGCCTGTGGCGGGCTCGGACGTCGAGTTCTCCGATCTGTCGACCGCGTTGACCCAGGCGATCCTACGCGTCGTCAAACCGCGCCACGACAGCGTCCTCACCGTCGAGCTGATCGCAGGCGACGCGCGCTATCGCGACACGCGGTTATCAGCGTCGCTCGTCGTCCGCGCGACGGTCCGAACGAACCTCGGCAACACGTTTCTCGCGCAGGAGACCGTCGTTTGTCGCGACGGCGCGATCGTCAGCCCTGATTCCGGCGCGCACGTCATCTGGTCGTGCATGACCCACATCGGACACGACCTCAGTGGCTGGCTCGAGGGCCTGCACCCGTGAAGTACGCGTGGTTGCTCGCGCTCGTCACCGCGTGCTCGTACGTATCGATCGACCCCGGCCATCGCGGCTTGCGCGATCACGAGCTCCTTCCGGAAGGCCGGTACCGGATCGGCGCGTTCTGCTTTGCTCATCGCTGCGATCGGATCGACGACTTCGACGTGACGTTCTCGACCGAGCGCGAGCACGCGGTACGCGCGGTCTCGAGCGAGGGCCTCCTGGTCGAGGTCGACTTCACGTTGATCCATCGGCCGATCCTGATGGAGCTCTACGATCTGCGCGCACAGATCGGCGGCACTAACTACGCTCAATACGTCCGCGACGCGATCGTGCCCGAAGCTCGCATCGCAGCGGCCGCGGTGCTCGCCCAACACTCGGTGCTCGACCTCGCCAAGTCGAAAGAGCTGATCGAAGACCAGATCGAGAACGAGCTACGCAAGCGCGTCCACGATCAGCACGTCGAGATCTCCTCGATCACGATCGAGCACCTCTCTTCGCCCGCACTCATCGGGCACTAACCGACCAAAGGAGCTCGCTATGTTTCGATCCGTCCGTCTCGCGTACGTCTTGCCGATCGCCGCCGCACTCGTGCCGGCGTGCGCCTATCAAACCGTCGAACCGGGCCATCGCGGCTTGCGGTTCGATCCGTCCAGCGGCCTGCAGCGAGAGATCTTGTCCGAAGGCAAGCATAAGCTCGGGCTGTTCTGCTTCCTGCACGACTGCGGTCGGATCGAAGACTTCGACGTCACGTTCTCGACGAAGCACGCCGAGCTGCATGCGACGTCGCAGGAGAACCTCGCGCTCGATCTCGAGCTCAGCGTGATCTACAAGCCGATCATGGGTGAGCTCTACGAGCTGCACTCGGAGGTCGGCGGCACGCAGTACTTCGATGAGGTCATCGGCCCCGAATTCCGCAGCGCGGCGAGCGGCGTGTTCGCGCACCACTCGTACCAGGAGCTGCAAGCGGGCAAGGAAAAGATCGAGGACGAGATCGAGGAGGACGTGCGCCGCCGCACGAAGGGCAAGCACGTCGCGATCGAGTCGATCACGATCGAGAACATTCACTACGCGCCCGCGATCCTGCAGGCGCACGAAGAGCGGCTCGTCGCCGAGCAAGAGGCAGTGCGCCAGAAAGCGGCGATGGAGAACGACGCGCTTCGCAAGAAGCTTGCCGCCGAGCAAGAGTCGGCGAGCCGGCAACTGCAGATCCAGACCGAAGCGGAAGCCGAAGAGCTCCGCATGAAGAAGGAGCTCGAGGAAAAGAAGAACGAACGCGCGATCGCTGAAGAAGATGCGCTGCTCGAGAAAGCGAAGGCTGCAGGCACGGTTGCGAAGGCGCACGCCGAAGCCGAGGCGATGACGATCCTCGCGAAGGCACACGCCGACGAGAACCGCGCGCAAACCCAAGCGATCTCACCGCTCACCGTACAGATGAAGGCCTACGAGGCGCTCGGTCAGCTCGGCGGCTCGGGCACGACGATCCTGCTCGGCGACTTTTCGAAGATCCCGCAGTTCTTGTTCCCGCCGGGCGCGCTCAACGGGCTCTACAACGCGATACCGCGCACCGCCGCAGCCACAGGAGGCGCAGCGGGTGCCGGTGGCAAAGGTACGAAGTAGGCGTATCGTCCGAGCATGAAAGACAAGGTCATCGTCATCACCGGTGGCTCGGCCGGTATCGGCGCCGCGTTTGCCACGACGGCAGTCGCGCGAGGAGCGAAGGTCGTGGTCGCTGCGCGCCGCAAGCCCGAGCTCGATGCCCTAGTCGGCACGCTCGGCGGCAACGCGTTCGCCGTCGTCACCGATGTCACGAAGCGCGCCGACAACGACCGGCTACGCGACCTCGCGATCGAGAAGTTCGGACACATCGACGTGTGGGTCGCGAACGCCGGACGCGGCATTTCGCGGCCGGTCAGTCAGCTCACCGACGCCGACCTCGACGACATGATGACCGTCAACGTCAAGTCGGTGCTGTACTCGATCCAGTCGTCGCTGGCGCACTTTCGCGAACGCAAGCGCGGTCACATCATCGCCATTTCTTCCGGGCTTAGCCGGTTGCCGCTCGCGGCGTTCCGCAGCGCTTACAGCGCCTCGAAGGCCGCGGTGAACTTGCTGATGGCGAGCTTGCGGCTCGAGCTGCGCGCCGAGTATCCGGACATCCATTGCTCGACCGTGATCCCCGGCGTCGTCGCGACCAACTTCGGCGCGAACGCGCTGCACGGCGGAGTCGATTCGCGGCAGATTCCGAACGCGCAGCCGGTCGAAGAAGTTGCCGACGTGATCGCAAAGCTCGTCGAGACCCCGCGCGCCGAGGTCTATACCCGGCAATTCCTACACGACCTCACCGCGCGCTACTTCAGCGCCGAAGATGTCGCCGTGATCGAGAACCAGCCGCCGTTCACGACGCCGCCTGGCTCGCCCGGCGCCCGCGGCGTTTGAGCACGCCAGTACTGCGCCGGCCGATCTTCTGGAAGCTACGACAGGCCGCTACTTCGCAGTGGAAGACGTCTCAGTACTCGAGAACCAGCCGCCGTTCATGCGTTAACATTGCAAGGTGCGCACGCTCGGGCTCGTCGCTGTACTCGCCGGCTGCGGGCGCCTCGCGTTCGTCGCCCAGCGAGACAGCGGCGCGTCGGGCGGCGATGGGTCGGACACGACGTGTGGCGCGTTCGGCGATCCGAGCGCGAGCGCGTTCGGGGATAACTTCACCAGCGGATCGCTGACGCCGGGGTGGGACATCGTCAACGGCTCGTGCGTCGACGAATCAGGCGGAGAGCTCGTGTCGACACCACCTAGCAACATGAGCGGCTCGTACTGCTTCGTGTGGACCCACGGCGTGTACCACCTGTCGTGCGACAGCATCGTGGTGCGGGTGCCCGAGGTCACACAACCCGTCCTCGGCGCTCAAACGTTCATCTATCTCGAGCCTGCGGATCAATCGCAGCAGTACGCGCTGATTCTCGAAGACGGTGGCTTCAATTCCCACCTCAACGGCACCGGTGACTTCTTTCCCTACGACGCGGCGAGCGATGCGTGGTGGCGGCTCAGTGAAGCTGCTGGACAGTTGATCTTCTCGGTCTCGCCCGATGGTGCCACGTGGACGACGGTCGACTCGGGACCAGACCCATTCCCGCTCGACAACATCAACGTCGGGCTAGGTGCTGGTACGTACGTGCCAGTCGCAGACCCCGGCCAGGCCGTGTTCCACTGCTACAACGTGCCGCCCCCGTGCAGTTGAATCGATCCCTGGCGACTAGAGGCCCGCCGGACCGTTACGCTTCGCGCTATGAGTCCAGCCCGGTCCGCGCCGCTTGTCTTTGAGCGCACGCACGGTGATCGAGAAGTCGGCGGTGCCGCGAATGCGCAATGCTTCAGCGCGCAGCGAGACCAGCGAGCCGAGCGACGCAGCGTCATCGGATTTCTGCGTGATGCACACGACCGCAGCATCGTGAGTTTGCGCGAGCGTCACGAGCCGACCTTGCATCGCCATCGACACGTCGTTGTAACCCCGACCGTCGGCGCGCGGCGAGCTACCGAGATCGATCACGACCATGCCGAACGCGCCCGAGCGCAGCAGCTTTTCAGCCGAGCGCGCCGCGGCTTGAGCGTCCGGAACCCGGACAACCACGAGCGCCGCGAGATCGACGCCGCTATCGGCGACGTCGGGTGGATAAAACGTGCCGGCGGCGAGCGTGATCCATGCGACCGGCTCGCTCTGCGTTTGCGCTTCGATCACGAGCTCGATCGCTGCGGTCAGCGTCGCTACCGCACCGCGAGCCGAGAGCTCGACCAATCGGCCGCGCAACGCCGCGAGCCCCCACCGCGCTTCGAGCGGCTCGGGCGCGCGAAGCTCGTCGAGTGTGCGCACCGACGCCGCGCCACTGCCGCGTGCATTCGCGAGAAATCGCTGAAGGTCTTCGCGCAACGTAATGGATCTACCAGATCGTCCTGACAGCCCGAGGCCGATCAGCAGATCCCCCACGGCACGACCGATGCAATTGCTCGTCGCCATGACCGAGCATGACGAGCAATTCCGGCCCACTCCCGATTGGGATGAGCTCACGAACGGTCTCGATGCGCCAGAACCGCCGACCCGCCGCTGGTCAGAGCGTCAACGCCCGCCGCAGAAACGCCGCCGCCGCTAGTCTTGCGCGATCGCTAACGCTTACCGCGCGGCTGCCCGAACGTCGCCGGTGCCGTCTCGGTCTTGCCGCTGCGAATGTAGGTGATCGACGTCTCGGTGCCCGGCTTGGCGGCCTCGAGCACGAACATCAGATCGTTGATGTTGCGAATCTCGACCGCGCCGACCTTGATGATCCGATCGCCGCCTTTGAGTCCGGCCTTCGCCGCCGCGCCATCGGGGATCACGTCAGACAGCTGGACGCCGGGCGGCTGATTCGGATCTTCGCTGTACGACGGCACGGTGCCGAGCGATGCGCCGCGCCGCCGCACGTCGCCGCCCATCGTCTCGGGTGGCGCCTTGACGTAGGTCAGCGCGCTCGAACGATTCGCGACGCCGAACGCGACCTCCGCGGCGATCATCGCGACGCGTGCGCCACCGCCGGCGTTGATCTTGTCGGAGTCGTCAGTCGCGGTGTGATAGTCGAGGTGATTGCCGGTGAACATGAACAGCACCGGAATGCCGGTGACGTAGAACGCCATGTGATCGCTCGGGCCGTAGCCGGAGCCACCGATCGTGCAGTGAACGCGCGCGGCATCGCACGCCGGCTGGACGAGGTCTCGCCACTCCTTCGCCGACTCTCCGCCGTTGACCGCGAGCTGGTTGTTGCGCATCCGGCCGACCATATCCATGTTGATCATCGCGACGATGGGATCGGCGGTTGGCGGGTGCTTGACGTAATAGCTCGAGCCGAGGTCGCCCTCTTCTTCACCGGAGAACGCGACGATGTAGACGTCGCGCTGCAGCTCGCCGGCTTTGCCGGATAACGTGCGAGCGACTTCGAGCAGCGCCGCGACGCCCGACGCGTTGTCATCGGCGCCGTTGTGGACGGCATGCACTTTCGGGTCGAGCGCGTTCGAGCCGCCGCCCATCCCGAGGTGATCGAGGTGCGCACCGACCACGACGACGCCGGGTTGCTTCGTCGCTGCGGCGGCGTGGATCACGCCGATCACGTTGTCGGTCGGAGCGCGACGCGGTTCGAGCGCGACCTCGAGCTTCGCCTTGTGCGTGCCCTTCGCGAGCACTTTCGCCGCGTCGCGAGTCAGCACGACGACCGGCATGCCGACATCCGCGCCGCCGCCGACCACGTCGTCCGGACCGAGACTCGGCAGCGGAGCTTCGTCTTGCTTGAGATCGCCGTCGTCGACGACGAGCAGGCCGATCGCGCCGTGCTGCCGAGCGATCATCGCCTTCCATCGCAGGTCGCCGAGCCGGGCCATCTTCGGGTCCTGCTCCTTGCTCTTGGGATCGGCCGGCGGCGCGAACCGATGGACGAGCGCGAGCTTGCCTTTGACGTTCTTGTCTTTGTAATCGTCGAGCTTGCTGTCGGCGTCGACGATGCCCCACCCCGCCGCGACCACTTGCGCTTCGAGCTTGCCGTTCGCGGAGAAGCCCATCGGTGCGAAGCCGGAATCGGCCAGCGGCTTGCCATCGATCGCGACGACCGTGTTCTCGCCGCGCTCGATCGAGGTCGTGACATCGAACGTCTGCCGCGTGACCTGAACGCCAACCGACTCGAGCTGCTTCTGGACGTAGGTCGCAGCGTCCGCGAGCCCTTGAGTGCCGATGCCGCGACCTTCGCGCGCGTCGTCGGCGAGATACTTCACGGCGTCCGCGTAGCGATTCGCTGCGGCGGTCTCGGGCTGCTCGGGTCCGCGCTCCTCCGACCAATCGGCGAGGAACACGTTCGTGTCGTGGACGCCGGCGACGCCACCGGTGGCGGAAAAGACATCTTTGCCGTCCTTGTTCGTGACGCCGAATCGCCGGTTCGACGAAAACGATAGCTTCGTGCCGTCGGGCGAGAACACCGGAAAGCCGTCGAACCCGTCGGCGAATGTGAGCCGCTCGAGGTGCGTGCCATCGGTGTCGATCGCGAACAGATCGAACTCCGGCCCAGTGGGCTGCAAGTAGTTCGAGGCGAAGATCACGCGCTTGCCGTTCGGATAGAAGTACGGCCCGAACGACGCGCCCGGCAGATACGTCAGCTGACGCGCTTCGGTGCCATCGGCGTTCGCGATCCACAGGTCCATCTTCGTCGGTCGAACCAAGTGTTGTGCGAGCAACGCCTTGTACTTGACGAGGTCCTCGCCCTCGGGCCGCGACGCGCGCCAGACGATCTTCGTGCAGTCGGCAGAGAAGAACGCGCCGCCGTCGTAGCCCGGCAGGTCGGTCAACTGGCGCAGGTTCTTGCCGTCGGCGTCCATCCGCCACAGATCGAGATCGCCGCCGCGCTCCGATGTGAAGATGATCGAACCGTCGACCGGGCACACCGTCGCTTCGGCGTCGTAACCCGGGCCGCCGATCAACTTCCGCTTGTTCGAGCCATCGGCGTTCGCGCGATAGATGTCGTACTCGAACAGCCCCCAGTTGTAGCCCTTCGACATATCGGGCGGCGTCGGGCACTCGGCAGACGCCTCCTCGGTCGACGCGTAGATGATCTCTTGGTCGCCCTTCAAGAAGTACGAGCACGTGTCGCGTCCCTTGCCGCTCGACACGAGCGTCCCCGGCGCGCCGGACAACGGCATCTCTTCGATCTGATCGCACTTATAGGGCGAGTGGTTGGTCTGCATGATCAACTTGTCGCCACCGAACGCCCAGTACGCCTCCGCGTTGTCACCGCCGAACGTCAACTGGCGCAGGTTCTTGAGGTGAACCTCCTGTGGCGTGGCTAGATCGATCGTCTGCGGCTTCGCAGTCGCGACCGTCTTGTGCTTCGGCGGTTCGGGGCAACAGCCAGCGATCGCAGCGAGGGCGACGAGCAATAGGCGCGAGGTAGATCCCGTCATCGGAAGTAGCGTACGCCGTCGCGCGCGCGGTTTGTTGCGGCCGGACGCGCGGTGAGCGAACAATCAGTGCTCATGCTGCGGTACCTGTTCGCGGTCGCGCTCGCGATCATCAGCGCGCCTGCGCTGGCCGCAGCGGACGACGCGAGCGTAGACCCCGAGGCCTATCTCGCCCCGCATCCGACCGCCTCGTGGTGGTTATCCGGGCAGATCAATACGATCTTGCAGGCGCAGCCCGGCTTTCATTCGCCGTATCAAGACACCAACAGCTTCGTGCCGAGCGATCACGTCGCGGTGTCGTTCGTGACGTCGGTCTATGCCGGCTACGCGCTGACGTCGACCACCGCGATCGTCGTGTCGCCGGAGTCCGCGGGCGGCGGCGGGCTGTCGACCGCGCTCGGCCTCGCCGGTTTCACGAACCTCGATGTCGTGCGCAACCCGTCGCTAGGACCCACGCCGTACCTCGGACGCGCTTTCATCGATCAAGTCATCCCGCTATCCGACGAAAAAGTCGACGCCGGTCGCGGCCCGTGGCGACCGTTCGCGAAAGTCGCGAAGCGGCGGATCGAGATCATCGCCGGCAAGATCGGCATGCCGGATTTCTTCGACGGCAGCGGGCCCGGCACCGACAGCCACCTCCAGTTCATGAACTGGACGGTCGACAACAACGGCGCGTGGGACTACGCCGCCGATACGCGCGGCTACACGCTCGGCGCGGTGATCCAGTACATCGAGCCCCGGTTCGCGGTCCGGCTGGGCGAAGCGCTGATGCCGACGGTCGCGAACGGCATCAACTACGACTACGACGTCGTGCACGCGCGCGGCGAGAACCTCGAGGGCGAATTCCACGGTTGCATCCTCGGTGAGCCGAGCATCGTGCGCGTGCTCGGGTTCCTCAACCACGCGAAGATGGGCAACTACGACGAGACGATCGCCGAGTTTCACCAAGGCCTCATCGACACCCCGGACATCACCGCGACCCGACTCGCGAATCGCATCAAGTACGGCTTCGGCTTGAACCTCGAGCAGCAGATCACCGAATCGGCGCGCGCGTTCGCACGCTTTGGCTGGAACGACGGCGCGACCGAGTCGTTCGCGTACACCGAGGTCGACAACACCGCGCTCGTCGGGTTCGATCTCGCCGGCGCCTCGTGGTCGCGCCCCCGCGATCGGGTCGGGATCGCGGTCGTGTCGAACGGCATTTCGGTGCCGCATCGCACGTATCTCGAGGTCGGTGGCAAGGGCTTCCTGCTCGGCGACGGCGCGCTGCACTACGGCCGCGAGGACATCGCCGAGGTCTACTACACCGCGCACGCATGGCGCGGCATCTCCCCCGCGGCCGACGTCCAGTTCATCGATCACCCCGGCTACAACGTCGATCGCGGCCCGGTCGTGGTCGGCTCGCTGCGCCTCCACCTCGAGATCTGAAGTCCTACTTCGCAAACTTGAGGCTGAGGCACATCTTTTCGACGAGCGGGACCTTGTCCTTCGTCGTGGCGCCGCGCGACCACGGCGTGACCCGCGCCTGACAAGTGAGCACCTTGTCTCCGGCGGTGCGATACGCGTAGACGAGATAGTCTTCCTTGCCCTTGTACGCGGAGTTCTCGGCAGACGTGATGTAGCCGTCCGGCAGCGTGTCTTTGCGCAGCCAGTCCTTCGTGCTCGCTTCGGACTTCAAGTAGTCCTCGAGCGTCTTCGCGAAACCGCCAGCGCGCACCGTGACCTCAGGGGTCTTGACGTACTCGCCGACGAGAAAGTCGAAGTGCACGCCACCG
>CAZDGY010000144.1:0-10032 GCA_964504685.1 uncultured Kofleriaceae bacterium
TGCGCATCGCGGTGGTCGCCGCTTGCTCGCCGGTCGTGGGCGATGTCGTGATCGCGGCGCTCGAGCGCGACGAGCTCGGCGCGCTCGTGTTCGCGGCGCCCGGAGTTGCGATCGACGACGAGCTCCGGCGCCGGATCGCGCAAGGGCTCGCGCAGTGCAACGCCGGCGCATCGAGCACGAGCGTCGTACGCGCGTTGATCATGGCCGAACCACCGTCGATCGACGCCGGCGAGATCACCGACAAAGGCTATCTCAACCAACGCGCGATCCTCGAGCGCCGCAGCGAACGCGTGGCCGAGCTTTACCGCGACGGCGACGCCGTGATCCGGCCAGCGTCGCGGTAACCTGCGCGCATGCCGAAGGCCAAGCCGTCGCCGCCGAGCAAGTTCAGCGGATTCTCGAAGAGCGCGCCCGGGTTTTGGCACGAGCTCGCGGTCGAGATGAACAAGGAGTGGTTCGAGCAGAACAAGCAGCGCTACCAAGACGAGTGGGTCGCGCCGATGTACTCGCTGCTCGGAGAAGTGCGCGCCGGTCTCGCGAAAGCCTATGCGCCACTCAAGCTCGGCGAACCCAAGGTGATGCGGATCTATCGCGACGTTCGATTTTCGAAAGACAAGACGCCGTATAAGACGCATGTCGGCGCGCACATTCCGGTGCGCGAGGGCGTGTCCGCGATGTACGTCCACCTCGGGATGGGCGAGGAGTTCGTCGGCTGCGGCACGTACTTCTTCGAGTCGGATCAACTCGGGCGCTGGCGCAAGCTGGTCGGCAGTGATGCGACCGGCAAGCCGCTCGCGAAGATCGTCGCGAAGCTGCACGCGACCGGTTACGAAGCGGGCGGCCACGACGACTACAAGAAAGTGCCGAAGCCGTTCCCCGCCGACCACCCGCGCGCCGCGCTGCTCAAGTTGAAGGGGCTCACCGCCGGCTTCCCCGATATGCCGCGCGGCATGCTGCACTCGCCAAAGCTGGTCGGCTGGCTCGTCCAGCACGGCGCCGCGACCGCCCCTCTCGTCAGCTGGCTCGCGAAAAACTGAAGTAGCGCGCACTTCCTCGTCGCACGCCGAACGTCGTCGCGGGCGTTAGCGACGTAAGGGATCCGACGTTGCACTTCGTGCGTATGGCCTTGGAGGGGAGACACCGACCCCGCCACCCATGTCGGAGAAACCGATGGCCATACGTTCGTCGCTGATGATCGCGCTCGCGCTCGCCGCCGGGTGCATGGTGGGCTCGCCCGCCGCTGACGATGGCAGCGCACTCGATGCCGCGGCACCGCCGGCGCTGTACGGCGTGATGGATAGCCCGCACCACGCGCAGGTCGTCACCGGATCTACGCCGAGCGCGAGCCTCGAGTTTCATGGTTTCGTCAGCCAGCCGGGAGTCGTGGTCGCGGTCCAACTTCTCGCCGACCCCGACAACGCGGCGAGCTGGATGACCCTCGCGAGCGTGACCGCGGCGACCACCACGACGTCGATCGCACCGGGCGAGGCGATGTACGAGTGGACGACGACGCTGGTACCAGCGCTCTCGATGCCAGCGGCGTGGCCGCAGGGGGGCTTGCTCCGCGTCCGTGCAACGGTGGGCGACGCGATCCTCGCGGTGTTCGGCGACGACGCCAGCTCGTGCCTCGTGGCGAACCCGTCGTGGCAGCAGCGAATCGCGAGCTGCGCGTACCCCGTGCAGAACGGCGCGATCATCGTATCGGCCGCGTCGCTCGCACCGCTCGTCGCGGAGCCGGGCGCAGCGCGGCCGCACTTCCTCAGCCGAAAGGGTCCGGGCTCGGCGACCGAGACCGCGGCGTACTACGCGGCGACCAAGGTCCCGACGACGCTCGCCGCGTTCAAGACCAAGTACGGGTTCGGCGGGGCGAGCGAAGTCGCCGCTGCCTATTACAACGCCGGCGATCTCGCGGTCGGCCGCGAGATGCATTGCACGCCGTTCGCCGCCAGCAAGGGTACCGGCCTCGCGTGCGCATCGGCGAACTACGGCGCGTTCAGCGGCCCCGCCGACGAAGCGCTCAGCGCCGCGATCGCAGGCTACAAGTCGGGCACCAGCGAGGGCGCGTTCGCGATCGTCACTACGGTGTACACACCGCCGATCGACGCGCCCAACGCCGTGTCGTTCGCGGTCTACAACGCGAGCGGCGCCCTGGTCGACACCGCGCAGCTCGATCGGTTCGGCGATGACACCGGCATCCCGCAGACCTGCCTGCACTGCCACGGCAGCGGTGCGACCTACGATCCGAGCACCCACAGCGCGAACGGCGCGCGTCTGACGCCGTTCGATCCAGGGTCGATGCAGTTCTCGACGGAGCCGGGATTCACGCTCGATGACATGCAGCCGCGGCTCGCGGCGCTCGACGCGATGATCGATCAGGCCGCACCGGCGCCGGGCGTCGACGAGGTGATCGCCGGGATCTTCGCCGGCGGGACGTATCAGCCCGGGTTCGCGCCCGCGGGTTGGCAGACCGGCATCGCCGAAGCGTCGGTCTATCGCAACGTCGTGGCCGAGTCGTGCCGCGGCTGTCATGACTCGTACACCGGCGCTGATCCGAACCTCGCGTTCCGCACCGCGACCGAGCTGAAAGCATACGCCGGCGTCATCGCGGCGGAGGTCTGCGGTCCGTTCAACCCGAGCTCGCCGGGATACGGCATGCCCGACGCCGACGCCGTGGCCGAGCACCTGCTCGGTGGCGCGGGCCGGGCGTACCTCGTCGACTTCGTTGGCGCGACCGGTTCGTGCGTGTACGCGTCGCCGCAGCCGTGAGCTATTTCGCGGCGACCGGAGTCACCACGGCGGTCTGGATCTCGACGAGCCGCAGTGGAGCGCCGGTCGTGTGCGCGCTCGCGCGACCCGCGAAGTCGACGAGCTGCGCCGCGGTCTCGCGTTGGCTGTCGATCACGCGATCGAGCGCGCGCTTCTGCTTCGCAGTTCGCTGAAACGCATCGCGTGACGCGGCCGCGGTCTGCGTTCTCTGGCGATAGTCGGTCGTAGCGAGCGCGGCTGCGCGGACCGCCGCGAGCAAGCGAGCGAGCGTCGCTTGGCTGTCGGCGTCGGCATCGTTCGCGGTCCATAGTTGCAACCCCGTCGCGCCGCCGACGTAGACACCACCGAGCTTGCCGAACGCTTTCGCGTCATCGCCGCGCAAGTCCTCGAGCACGAGTAGCGGTTGGCTGTTGCGCGGGAACTCCGTTCCGAACACAGCGAACACGAGCGCACCATCGGCTCGCGGTCGGACCGAAGCGGTCAATGGCCCGAGCGCGAAGAACGACGGATCGAGATCGTGTGCCACCGAGTCGGCGATTCGCGCGCGCGAGGTGGCGTCGAGCTCGGACGACAGCTCCGGCGCTGGCCGCGGCGATCGCTTGAGCGTGGTCATCAGCTCGCGGACTTGATCGATCGCAACGACGACGTTGAGCGCACTCGCGGCCTGATAGCGCGCGTGAAAGATCCCGACGAGCTCGAACTCGCCGGTCTTGCACGACACCGCGAGCACCGGCGACCCCGATCCGCCTTGTGACAGCAATGCATCGACGACGAAGTCGTCGTGGTTGCGCTCGCCCTGATCGTCGTGGTCGTACGCCGAGATCACCTTGCCGACGTTTGTCGCCTGGAACTCGCCGAGCGGAAAGCCTTTCACCTCGACGGCATCGCGCGCGACGAGCGCCGCGCTCCGGCCGACTCGCCACGGCAGGATCTCGAGCTTGCCGTGCGCGCGCAGGATCGACACGTCGAGCGCGGGATCCGAAACGACGCGCGACAGCGGGATGTCGTCGGCCGCGTAGTCGTCGTGGTCATCGTCGACGATCGCGAGGCTGTCGGCGACGCGCTTGCAGCCGGCCGCAATGCCATCGACCGGGTGCTGGTCGTCGGTCACCGCAGGCCACTCGGCGACGTGGGTGTTCGTGATCAGCAGCGTGTCGTTGCCATCACGGCGATAACCGAACGCGGTGCCATAGGCAGTCGTCACCGTGCGCGCTCTCCTCAAGTTGCCATCGCTGCCGTACGACACACACTCGTAAGTCGCGGTCGTCCGCACCGCGTACGAGTACGAGGCAGCGTGGGCCTCGGCGTCTCTCGCGCGCGGCGATAACGCCGACAAGTCCTCCGCGTAGTCGCCGCTACAGAACGGTGGGGGGTCGGCCGACGCCGTGCCCGCGGTCACCGCGATACTCCCGACCAGCGCGAGCCGAATGCGGATCGTCATTGCTGATAACGACGGGCATACCGCCGCGCTGTTCACGCGTCAGATCGCTGGGGCGAACCGCACCGCAGGCCGCCAGGCGAGCCAGACCACGGCTCCGGGAACGACGAGCGCGCCGAGTGCGACCGCGACCTCGTTGTAGGTGCCGAAACAATCGTAGGCAACGCCGATCAACGGGCTGACGATGATCAGCGCGAGCGATTGAGCACCAGCGAGGATCCCGCCGGCGTGCGCGATCGCTTCAGCCGGCATCCGAGCGAGCAGATCCGCGGTCACGAGCGTGTACATCGCCCCGCCGCCCGCGAGCGCGACCGCCATCAGTGCCGTCGCTTGCCACGGCGTCGTCGCGATCGGTAGCGCTGCGAGCACGCAGCCGAGCACCGCAGCGATCGCGAACAGCACGCGCGGAGGCGAGCCGTCGTTGCCACGCCGCCGGCGCCGGCGCGCCGCCAGATCGCCGAACAACAGCGCCGCGACGTCGAACGCGAGCGGCGGCAGCCACAGGTAGTGACCGGGCTCGAGCTTGGGGACCCCGAGCTGCTTGACGAGCAACCGCGTCCCCCAGTTGAAGACGAAGCCGACCAACGGCGCACACGCAAAGATCGCGATCAGCGCGCGCATCATGATCGGATGCGTCGCGAGCACGCGAAACCGCGGCGGCGGTACGCGCACTGCCTCGGGCACGGCGGTGTCGAGTCGAGCGCGGATGTCCGCGCGGCGGGTCACGAGCAACCACAGCGGGATCCACGCGAGCCCGATCAGCGACGTCGCGAAGAAAGCCGCGCGCCAACTGTCGAGCGCGCCTTGCAACCACAACGCGAGCTGAGGCGCGACCATCGACCCGATCGAGCTGCCCATGAACAACAGCGCGAAGCCGCGCTCGCGCGATGACTCGGGCAAAACGCGCTGGATCGCTTGCGCCGCGCCCGGGAAGCCCGGACCTTCAGCGAAGCCGAGCGCGAACCGCACCACGAGCAACGTTCCGATCCCGGGCACGATCGTCTGGAGCGCGGAGACCAGCGACCACGCGAGCAAAGAGCGCACCAACCCTCGTCGCGCGCCGATCTGATCGATCCACCAGCCGGCGATCGGCGTCGAGATGATGTACGCGACCGAGAACATCGCGCCGATTACGCCGAACCCGGTCTCCGAGATCCGCAGATCCTGAGTGAGCGACGGCGACAGCGCGGCCAGCGCCTGGCGATCGATGTAACTGACCGTGGTGGTCAGCGTCGCGACGATCGCGACTGCCCAAGCCGACCGCGGCGACATCGCTGCGAATCATGGGGAAATCCGCCGCGGATTCCCACAGATCGTGGCGATTCTCGGCAGACCGGCTCGGTGCGCTGCTTGCACTATGGGGATCGGATGAGGTCCAGCGTCGCGATTCTCGTCAGCCTCGCCGCGTGCGGTGGCAACAGTCCGGGGCAGTCACCCGATGGCGCCCAAGGCTCCGACGCCGCCGCAGCCGACGCAGCCCCTGCCCCGACGCTACTCGCGTCCGGCGGCCAGCAAATGATCGTCACCGGTGACATCGGCTTCCAGCTCACGCCCGCGAACCTTGCCGATGACGCCGACGCGATCGAGATCCATCAGGAGATCTACGGCACGCCGTGGGACGAGTTCGCCGCGAACCAGCCACCGCCCGCCGAATGGGTCGCGGTGATGGACAGCATCGCGCAAGCGGCGCACGCGACCGGCAAGCCGATCTTCTTATCGGTGACGCCGTTCGATGGCACGCGGAGCCAGCTCGCAGCGAAAACCGTGATCACCGGCGGCCAGGTCACCGAGCAAACAGACTGGGCCGCGGGTTGTTACGACTTCGCGTCCGCGCCGGACGCCGCGATGTACCAGCAGGCCTACACGCGCTACGTCGATTGGATGATCGACGAGTTCCAACCGACGTGGCTCAACATGGCGATCGAGATCAACTTGTACTTCGAGGCATGCCCGGCCGCGGTGACCGGCGCGGTCCAGGTCTCGAACGCGGCCTATCAAGCGGCGCACGCACACACACCCGGGCTCGTCGTGTTCCCTTCGATCCAGATCGATCACCTGTATGGCTACGACCCGACCAGCTGCCCCGATCAAACCCAGCGCGACGCCTGCTTCGACGCGAACTACGCGCAGATCAGCGCGCTGACTCGCGATCGGTTCGCGATGTCGTCCTACCCGATCCCGCTCGGCGGCCAGACCGTCGCGGAGCTACCCGTCGATTGGTTCACGCGCGGCGCAGCGCGCGGCGGCGAACGCGGCTTGATCGCAGAGACCGGCATGGACTCGACCGCACTCGTCGCCCACTCGCGCGACAACGGTTGCTTCACCGTGTTCACCGAGACCGAAGCCGACGAAGCTGGCTATCTCGCGCGCGTGATCGGCGACAGCAAGGCGAACCACTTCGATCTCGCGAACTGGTGGTCGGATCGCGATCTCGTCGTCGCGCCGTTGATGACCGACTGCCCGTGCACGTTCGACAGCACGTGGTGCGAGGTGCTCGGCGTGTTCGAAGGTCCGCCGACGACATCGGGGCCCGACACGCAGCTCGAAGGTGAGCTCGTACTAAAGGTCTTCGGCACGATGGGCCTACGCGACTACGCCGGCGTCGAAAAGTCGTTCTATGCGACGTGGCAAGCCGGGCGCGCGACTCAGTAGCCCTTGCGCGCGAGGTCGTTCGCCATCTTGCGATAGAACTCGACCGGATCGAATCCGGTGCGTTGCTGGTCGCCCGGCGTTTGCTGGCCGATCTCGCCCCAGTGATCCGCCATCAGCGCGCCGTGATAGTCGCCCCACTTCGCGCTCTCTTCCGGCACCGCGCCATCGTTGAGCGCGCCATTCGCCTTGCTGTGGGTGAGCATCGACGCGATGTAGAGCATCGGGTTCATGAATCCGGCCTGATGCGGATCGCCTTTGGCAGGCTCGGCGCGCGGTCCCATCTTTGCGAGGTCGGCGTCGGTCAGGTGACCGGTCATCGTCGACACGCCCGCCCACGACTGATAGTAGACGCCCTCTTTGTCCGGGTTCTCCGCGTTGAACTTCGCGGCGCCATGCTCGGTCATCGAGTTGATCGTGCCGCGGCCATCGACCTGGTCGGTCATCGGGCTGTGAACGACGTGGCTGTTGAGCTCGCGGCCGAGCGAATTGAGCGCGCCGTCGGCGCCCGCCGGTAGCTTCGAGGCGACCTCGGCGGATCCGGTGCCGCGATTCGGCGTGCCGACCATCGACAGCGACGCGATGCGATCGGCCCAACCCAGCGACGAGATCAAATAGCGCGCATCGAGCCCGCCCTGCGAGTGCGCGACGAGGTTGAGCTTCTGCGCGCCGGTCTCTTTCAAGATCTTTTCGAGCTGCGGCGCGATCGCCCGCGCGCGCTCCTCCGACGACGCGAACGGCGGCGACGTGACCTCGAACACCGCATCGCCATCGCCGCGCAGGCTCGACGGAATCTGCTCGTTGAACGACAGGTTGTCGCCGGGCGCGGCCGAAAAACCGTGCACCATCACGATCGGGAACTTCGTCGCCTTGTAGCGCGTGCCCGACATCTCGGCGGTGACGTGCTTGACGAAGTCGTTGCCTCGATTCTTGTGCAGCCACTCCGCGATGTGCGGCCACTCGCTCGCGTAGTCCTTCGAGATCGCGGCGACCTCTTCGACCGCCTCCCAGCCTTGCGACATGACGGCCTTGACGCGATCGAGCCCGCTACCGCCTTTGCCGTGCTGCGGGGCCGGGTGCAGGTCCGCCTCATGATCGGCCGGCGCATGACCGTGATCGGGCGCCGCGTGGTCCGCCATGCGCGACCGAGTCTAGCCGACGCGTCCGCGCCGTTACGTGACAATTTAGCGTTCGAGCCGACGGCCCGGACTCCATTCGACGACCCGGTCAGTGCGCGTCTCGAGGAACCGCGCGAGCCGATGATAATCGCTCCCGGTGCGGATGAACCGCACCTCGGTCTTCAGCGTCTGCGCGTTGACGAGCTCGTGGAACGGCACGTACGCGAGATCGAGCTGGCCTTCGACCGAGACGAGGTGACCGTCGAGGTTCTCCTCGACCAACGCGCGGTATGCGCCGATCCCGAGCTGACTGCCGAGCATCACGTCGAACGCGTGCGGCGGCGCACACCGCGACTCGTAGCCGAGCTGCAGCCCAGTGACCTTCTTCTTGCGGCCGGTGCGTTGCTCGTACCGCTTGGTCGCGAGCTGCGCGACGTACTTGCCGAGATCGAGGCGGCCGAGCGTGAGGTGGCCGTGCTCGTCGCGCGGCAGGTCGCTAGTTTGCTCGGCCGGCAACAGCTCGGCGAGGCCCTCCGCGATCACGACCGTGCCGTAGTGCTTGCCGCGCTTCTCGCGCGCGACGATCAGGTCGACGATGCGATCGACGAGCGCGTCCATCGACAGGTGGCCGTCCTTCGACAGCGAGCCGGCAACGTCTTCGACCGCGAGGACGAGGTTTGCCTCGCCGGCGATCGCGACGCCGTACGATAGCCAGCCAGCTTTGCGTCCCATCGTCTCGACCACGAAGTAGCTCGACGTGGCGATCGCGTCTGCGCGCAGGTTCTGCAGCTCCTTCGCCATCACGTCGACCGCGGTGAAGAACCCGAACGTGAAGTCGATGCCTTTGTAGTCGTTGTCGATCGTCTTCGGCAGGTGGATGATCTGAACGCGCCGCGCGTCGGCGGGCAGCTGCTTCTGGTACTCGTACAGAAAGTTCGCGGTCTTCAGCGTGTCGTCGCCGCCGATCGAGATCAGGGCATCGATCTGTAGATCGACCAGCGCGTTGTAGACATTGCGCAGCTGCTGGGTCTTCTTGAGATCGAGCAAGTCGGCCGGACCCTCGATGCCCTTGCCGGGATTCGCGCGCGCGGTGCCGATCACGATGCCACGCGTGTTGCGCATGCCGCCGACGTCGCGATCCTGAAAGATCCGGTAGTGCTCGTCCGCGAGCAGCCGGTGAGTCACCGGGTGATAGTCCTGGAGGTTCGTGTAGCCGTGGAAGAAGCCGATGACCTCGCGGTCGTCTTCCAGGAACGAGATCGCCGCGGAGGAGATCACCGCGTTCGAGGCCGGCGCTGGGCCGCCCGAGAACACGATGCCAACGCGGCGGATGTGGTCGCCTTTGCGTGTAGTCACTGCGCGCGCAGCCTACCGGACTTCATGGACCCGAGCCGGAACGGCCGACACCTCACGGTGAGGGTCCCCGTTTTACGCGGCCCTCCGACGAATGGGCGCCGATCGTGTTCGGTCGTTTACAAGCTCGGACATTCTAATACGTTGAAATGACAAAAGAACGTTGGCAGGGCGTGGCCGGGCCTCGTACCGTTCTGGGCATCGGGCCACCTCCGGTCCCAAAGGATCTATCGAACATGAAGAAGCTCACCACGCTGTTCGCCATCGTCGCGCTCTCGACCACCGTCGGCCTCGCCGGCTGCAAGAAGAAGAACGCGGCCGAAGGCAGCGACAAGGCCGCCCCGGCCGACAAGCCGGCTGAAGGCGACAAGGCGGCTGGCGACAAGGACAAGGCGGCGCCGACCCCGGACAAGAAGCCGGACGACAAGGCTGCCGCCCCGGCCGCCGCTGGCGACCTGCCGCAGGAGTGCCAGGACTACAAGGCCGCGATCGACAAGCTGTCGAGCTGCGATAAGATGCCGCAGCAGGCTCGCGACGCGATGAAGCAGGGCTTCGACACCGCTTCGGCGGCGTGGGCGAACCTGCCGGCCGATCAGAAGGCGGCGCTCGCCACGGGCTGCAAGGCTGGCACCGACGCGGTGAACCAGTCGGCGAAGGCCGTCTGCGGTTGGTAAGCTGCTAGCTACTGCCTGAATCGAGCCCCGTTCG
>CAZDGY010000145.1:0-2584 GCA_964504685.1 uncultured Kofleriaceae bacterium
GATCCGACTTCACATGACCGGAGCCATCCGTTGCGAGCCCGCGTAGTTTGTCGTGTTCCCGAATAGGGCGTTGCTGCCGTTCTCGATGACCTCGTTGGTCTCGGTATCAACGGCGAGAGTGTTATTGACGAAGACGTTGTTGAAGTGGCTCACCGCGGGTTGACCGCCGACCTCGAGATCGAGCACGTCGATCGGCCGGCGACGCACGACTGTCCGGCGTAGCAGAGCGCACCTCCACACAGCCCCGTGCCCGAGTCAGACGTGCCGCCCGAATCGGGACGATGAATTCCGGACGGTGCGTCTCCACCGAAAGCCGCACGCCTGCCAGGCCCGATCGCTACGCGATCGCGGGCGCTCGGCCTCCGCTTGCATCCGGCCAGTCGGTGCGCTACATACTGAACCATATGGTTCAGTATCAGAGGGCCCACCTCGATGCTGCTTTCGCGGCGCTCTCGGACGCCACCCGACGCGGCGTTCTGCAGCGGCTAGGGCGTGGAGACGCTTCGATCACGGACCTCGCCGACAAGTTCCACATGACCCTCACCGGCATGAAGAAACATGTGGGCGTCTTGGAGCAGGCCCGGCTGGTCACCACGGAGAAGGTCGGGCGCGTGCGGACCTGCAAGCTCGGCCCGCGCCGACTCGAGGAGGTGACCGCATGGATCGAGAGCTATCGCCAACTCTGGGACGCACGCTTCGACGAGTTGGACAACGTTGTCGAGGAACTGAAACGGAAGGAGAAAGTCGATGGACGCGAGAAAGAATGAGCCCATCCCCATGAAGAACCGCACGACGGTGGAGCGGAAGTCCGAGCGTGAGCTCGTGGTCACCCGAACCTTCAACGGTCCGGCGCGCATCGTGTTCGAGGCATGGACCAAGCCCGAGCTGCTCGAGCGGTGGTGGGTACCGAAGTCGAGCGGCATGTCGATGCTGTCCTGCGAGGCCGACGTTCGGGTCGGGGGCACGTATCGTTTCGTGTTTCGCCACGGGGCCTCGGAGCCGATGGCGTTCTACGGTAGGTACCTCGAGGTGATACCGAGCTCGCGCCTCGTGTGGACCAACGAGGAAGCAGGCGACGCTGGGGCCGTCACCACCGTGACCTTCGACGAAAAAGCCGGCAAGACGCTCGTGGTCGTGCACGAGCTCTATCCGTCGAAGGAAGCGCTCGATGACGCACGCGCCTCCGGGGCAGAGGCCGGGGCGCTCGAGCAGTTCGAGCAACTGGACGAGCTTCTCGTCGCCCTGGACACGAGCGTGGGACGGTCCTGAAGTCGTCGATCTCGCCGCTTATCGCGTCGCACGCAAACGAAACTGGCTAGCGACGACGTCCGCCACCGCTTGATTCGGAACGTCGATGCGCAGCCGTTGCGTGACTAGCGCGAGCGCGCGGCGTAGCGCTCGCGCGTGCTGCCAGCGACATGCCGGATCCCGGGCGAGTGCGGTCATCACGATGTCGTCGATCTCACGCGGCACCGCTGCGTTGCTCCTTGACGGTGGAGCGATCGGCATGCGCAAGACGCGATCGAGGGTGGTCCGATCGTCGTGAACGGTGAACAGTCTCTTGCACGTGAGCATCTCGTGCGCGACGACGCCGAGCGCAAAGAGATCGGCGCGTGCATCGATCGAACCGCCAATGTACTCGGGGGCCATATAGCCGTACTTCCCTTTGAGCCTACGGCCGGTAGTCCCCATCCCCGGGACAGAGGCCTTTGCTACGCCGAAGTCGATCAGCTTCGCAGAGCCCGACTCGGCGAGCAGGATGTTCGCTGGAGATAGATCGCGGTGAATGATCTCGAGCGGCTGGCCGGTCTCGTCGCACAGGTTGTGAGCGTGATCGAGCGCGTCGCAGATTTGGGCAATCACGTTGGCCACGATCGGCACTGCGAGTGGCGCACGACCGTGGGTCGCGGCGAGGATCTCGCGGAGGTTGTGCCCGGCGACGTACTCCATCGCGATGTAGTAGGTGCCGACGAACTGCCCTAGATCATAGGTCTGCGCGATGTTGGCATGGCTGAGATAGCTCGCGATCCGGGCTTCGCGGACAAACGAAGCTACGAGCTCTCGATTCGCGGAAAGCGCCGGCAACATGCGCTTGAGGGCGACCATCCGGCGGAACCCGCCGACGCCGACGGTCTCGGCGCGATGCACCGAGGCCATGCCGCCCTGGCCGAGTAGCTCGTAGACCAGATATGGGCCGAATGCCTCACCAGGCGAACGACCTTGCGAACGCGTGACGATGCTGGCAAGCGATGCGTCCACCCCGTTCCGGTTGTGCAGTCCGTGTGCCGCCGCCCATGCGCCCGGGCGTGCATCACAGAGGCTTTCACGCACGGGAGATTCACACAATGTGCGCCTTCCGAACGCCCTCGGGTTCGCCCTGATCGACGGCTTGTTGGATCGGCGGCGGGGCTATTTGACGACGAGCACCAGCGCGTCGTCGTTTGTGCGACCGTACTGCGCAAGCAGGTGTTCTGCGATCACGATCGGGTGCCGGCGGAGGAGCTGGAGCTCCTCGGAGATGTCCGCACGCGTCGTCAGCCCATCGCTGGACATCACGATCACGTCGTGGCCCTGGAGCGGCACG
>CAZDGY010000145.1:2594-10025 GCA_964504685.1 uncultured Kofleriaceae bacterium
CACTTGCGCACCCGCTGGTCTGCGGCGCCGAGCACACCCGGCACCGATGAGAACCGGCGGGACTCACGTGGTCGGTACGCACTGGTTCGTACGTCGCCGATCGCGGCGTGCTCGATCTGACGGAGCCGGAGCTCGATGCGTGCGACGGCCATCACCGCGCCCCGCGTGCCTCGCAATGCTTCGTCCGCGGCGTTCAGAATCGCAGCGGGGTCGAGCTCGGCGCGGCTGCGGAGAAGCGCCGCTGCTGGAGCCGCAACGTCGCGAGCTAGGATTCCATGTCCCAGTCCGTCGACGACACCGATCGTCATCACGTCCCCCTGGCGCACGAATGCCGCGTCGTCACCACTCTCGCTTTCACCTTCGCAGGGCCGACCGAGGATCGCGAGCTCCGAGCGATTCGGGGCCGGCTCGGCGAACTTGCGCGCCCAGATACAGGTTCCTTCGCCGAGGCGGATGTCGAAGTCGAGCTCGTCCATCAACTGACGAACGCTCGCCAGACCGCTGCCAAGCCCTCCGCTCGTCGAGCTCGCGCCGTCGAGAGCACGCGTCGGATTGGCGAGTCCGGTCCCTCGGTCGGCGGCGATCAGCTCGAGGCCCCGCGCGCCGCTCCGGTCGATCGACCGGACCACGAACCGCCCGCCGCGCGCGTGGGCGAGCTGGTTACGCGCCAGCTCGGTCGCTGCGGTCGCGACGAACTCGATGTCGTTCTGTGTGAATCCGAGCTCCGCGCCGCACTCGCGGACGCGCGCGCGGACGACCGTGATCGAAGCGTCATCGACGATCGGGATTGGCTCAGCGTCTCCGAGCCAGGCGTTCAGGTGGCTCGCTTCCATTTGACCACGGTGACCACCGTACCCTGGCCGACGGTTGTTTCGATCCGGAACTCGTCGACCAGGCGCCGGCTACCTGATACCCCGAGCCCGAGTGAATTCGCCGTGCTGTAGCCACCGGCGAGCACGCGATCGATCTCGGCGACTCCGGGGCCTTGGTCTCGGAACTCGGCGCGGATTCCAGTCCGACTGCCGTTTACGATGTGCTCGACGAGGACGGAGCCTTTCGCGGCGTGGACCCAGATGTTGCGAGATAGCTCCGAGGCGGTCGTCGTGATCGCGGCGATCGCGAACTGATCGAAGCCGAGCGTTTCGGCCAACAGCCGCACCTTGCGGCGAGCGAGCACGACATCATCTTCGGACGCAACGACGAGCTTCTCGCTGGAGCGGATGTCCATGGTCATCCGCCGTGACGCCGAGCGAGCAGATCCGAAACGAGCGCGAGGCCGGCGTCGACGTTGAGCGCGGTCTTGACGCCTTCCATTCGAAATCCCATCCGAACCAGGGTGGCGGCGACCACCGGCCGCATCCCCACAACGACAGTGTCTGTGCCCATCAGCGTCGCCATGCGGCCCGTGTTCGCGAGCACGCGCGCGACGTAGCTATCGACCATGTCGAGGCCGGTGATGTCGATCACGAGCCCGGTCGCACCGGTCTTGGCGATCGTGTCGAGGATGTCCTCCTGGAACGCATCGGCGATGGTGTCGCGAAGCTCGACCTGGATCGACGCCAAGAGCGTCGATCCGATCTGGAGCACCGGGATCGATCCGTGGACGCTCATTCCTGCGCGGCTTCCAGCGAGACGGAGGTCTTCATCAACGGGGTGACGCGCTTTCCAACGATCTCGAATGCGAGCTCGAGCGCGTCAGCGAGCCGACTCTTCGTGTGCATCGCCGAGATGTTCATGCCGAGGTTCACGATCGTCTTCGCGATCGTGGGCGAGATCCCCGACAGGATCGTCTGCGCTCCGAGCAAACGCACGGCCTCGGTGGTCTTCAGCAGGTGATCGGCGACCCTGGTGTCGACGACCGGAACACCGGCGATGTCGATGATGATGACGTTAGCCTGCTCTTCGACGACCTTCATCAGCACGGCCTCCATCAGCTGGTCCGCACGATGCGTGTCGATCGTGCCGATCAGCGGCAGCAGGAGCACCCGGTGATAGAGCCGGATGACTGGCGTCGAGAGCTCGCGGATCGCAGCTTGATGGCGTGCGAGCGCGTCGAGCTGGGCCGCCATGTAGGTGTCCATCGCGAGCGCCATGTCGAACGCGACGAGCTTCTCGATGCTCTGGTATGCAGCGCGAGCATCGTTGCGATCCCCGAACTCGATCGAGATCAGATCGGTGATCGAGCGCAGGTAGCGCGCGTACGCGCCGAGGTACCATTTCGGCGGAATGCCGACGCGCTCGTGGGCGACGCCGATGCGCAACCGGTCCTGGACATAAGCCAGATCGCAAGTCCCGGAGAACAAGCCGAGGAAATAGTCACGCTGCGCTCGCTTCACGCGCACGAGCGTCGAATGGTCCGTGAACTGCTTCTTCGCTTCCGGATGACCCAGAATGAGTTGATAGAGATCCTCTATGATGACGTCAGTGTGCTTCTCGGCGAAGCTCCGGAGACTGGCCAGCCGTTGCAGGTCCTCCGGCGTGATCTCGAAGAAGTCGCGACGACTCTGGAGCTCCGCCTCGTCGAGGTGAAGCTTTTCCATGTAGTACTGAAGCGGCATACCTAGGGTTCCTTGTGAAGCTCACGGTGGATGGCCGAGATCAGCTCGTCGATGTCGAGAGGCTTGGTGATGTAGCTGGTTCGCAGCTCCATCTTCGCGCCGGCTACGACGTGCTCGCCGTGTCCGGTCATCAAGATCACCGGGAGCTCTGCGAGGTCCGCGCGAACCCTTCGCACGAAGTCGTCGCCCCTGAGGCCGGGCATCTCGACGTCGACCAGCATGATGTCGGGTGCGAACTCGCGCACCTTCGGCAGCGCACGGAGCCCATCCGCGGCGGTCTCGACGATAAAACCGTCGTCCTCCAGCAACGCCGCGAGCGCAGAGCGCGCGTTGGGCTCGTCGTCGACGACGAGGACGCGATACCCCGTCCCGCCGGTCGGCGCGTGAGGTGATGCGACCCTATCTCGGGCGGCATCGCTAGCTGCACCTACAGACGCGCGTGCGAGCGGCACCGTGAAGGAGAACGTCGTGCCGCGGCCGACGTCGCTCTCGACCGCCATCGTCCCGCCGTGCGTCTCCACGATCCCTTTCGCGATCGTGAGCCCGAGTCCCGTTCCCAGATGAGCGGTGCCTTCGGCCTGCCAATAGCGATCGAAGACGAAGGGTAGATCTACTTCGGGGATCCCACAGCCGGTGTCCGCGACGGAGAAACGCGCGAAGCCCGGCGCTTCCGACATCGTGATCGCGATCGAGCCGCCGCGGGGAGTGAACTTGATCGCGTTCGACATCAGATTCGTGAGGACCTGGATGACTCGAATGCGGTCGCACTGGACGACCAAGTCGCGCGTTGCCGATCCGGCCGCGATCTCGACTGCCTTCTTTGCCGCTGTGTCCCGCACTCCCTCGATGGCTTCACGAATCATCAAGTCGGCGTGCTCGGGCTGCGTCCGGATCGACAAATGTTCGGCCTCGATGCTGCCGACGTCCCGAAGGTCGGCGATCAGGCGAACCATCACGTCGACCGAGCTCTTGATGATCGCCAACAGTTTCACGATCTGAGGATCGTCGGCTGGCAGGAGCTCTGCGCACATCTGGATTGCGCTCAGCGGGTTCCTCAGATCGTGTGAGACGACGCCCATCACGACATCACGACTCCGGATCGCGGCGAGCGCCTGTTCGTAGAGGCGCGCGTTCTCGATGATCGTCCCGAGCCGGTCCGCGACGAGCTCGAGTAAGTGAAGCTCCTCGGAGGTGAACCCGCGATGCTTGCGTGACGCGACGTACACGACACCGACCGGCCGCTGCCGGGCCCGCATCGGTGCCCCGAGCAGCGAGCGGATGGCGTTGGCTCGTAGCCTCACTCCATCGATGTCCTCCAGGTCGTCGAAAAACATCGCGGTTCCGTTCGCCGCGATTCGCCCGACGGCGCCCGTTCCGACCCGGATCTCCAGATCGTCGCCGTCGTGCAAGCCGATGCTCGCACGCCGTCGAAGCGTCTTGCCATCGGCGCTCACGAGCAGCACCGCTGCCGCATCGGTCGCAAATATCGAGCGCATCGCGTCCAAGACCGCGACGAGGGCCTCGTCGAGCGTCTCGCCCTGGAGAGCCGCTTCGGAGATCGCCTGGAGATCGCGGAGGTGCCCGTTGGCGCGTTCGACCTCGGCGCGGCTGCCTGCCAGCTCGACCTGAACGTGATGGCGATCGAATGCGACCGCGAGCTGGTTGACCACGACGTTGACGAACATCAAGTCGCGCTCGTCAAATGCGGTCGCTTCCTCGAGCTGGAACACGCCGAACACCTCGCCATGAACGACCAGCGGAAGCGTGACGAAACGCCTCGCGGGGAGCGTTTTCTCGGCAACCCCGGTAGGGAGAACTGCGCCGCGGCTAACCGCATTCATCGACGCCGTGACGCCGCGCGCGAGATAGCCGTAGGTCTGGCGCGCGTGCTCGCGGGCGTTGTCGATTTCGGTCGAAGCGATGCCCGCCGCGGCCCACACCATGGCTCGCTGAAGCTCTTTCGTCATGTCCAATAGGATCGCCGTCCGGACGCGCAAGACTCGTGTCACGATCGCGAGGACTGCGTCACACGCTTGCTCGATGCCGATCGTCTGAGCGAGCACCGTTTGGATCTGGTAGAGCGGCTCGAGCCGATCGTAGTCCGACGGGATCGGCGGCAGCGTCGGGGTTCGACTGCGTGGGCCAATCTCAGGAGTGAGCGTGCGCTCGGCAGTCACGAACGCCTCGGCTTCGGCTTCCTCGGTCGCGGCGCGAAAGCCTTCGCATGACCGCGCGGGGAGACCGTGATTCCGCCGGCACCGATCGCCATCTCGTACCGGCCGGGCGAGTGGGCAGTGTTTCGTAGCTTGTAGACTTCGAGATAGCGTTTGCGCTCGAAGCCCTGCTCGGTCGCGGACAGCAAGATCGCGCCGTCGACGACGGTCTCCTCGACGCCGTAGCGGCTGAGCTGGTTTGCGCCGTAGGGGATGTCGGTCGCGAAGAACCCGACGGCGCCGACGTTCTGCACGATCGTAGCGAGCTGGAAGATCTTCGTCCGCACTCGCGACGAGTCCGCGACCTTGTAGAGGAAGACCGAGACCGAGTCGATCGCCACGCGCTTGGCGCCCAGCGCTTCGATCCGCTCCTTCATCATCAGCAGGTCGCCTTCGACGAGGATGTCCGGTTGTGGAATGAACACGATGGCGACCATGCCGCGCTTGATCTCGGCATCGAAATCCCATCCCAGGCCGCGTGCAGTCGCGCGCAAGCGCTCTTCGGTCTCCTCGAACGAGAACAGGATCCCCTTCTCGCCCGCGCGCGCGCCGCGATAGAGGAACTCGAGAAGCATGAGGGTCTTTCCCGTTCCCGCCGCGCCCGCAACGAGCAAGCTCGAACCTCGCGGGATGCCCTCGCCGAGGAGCTCGTCGAGGCTCGCGATTCCGGTCTCGAGCCGCGACGCCGGAACATCGGCGTGCGCGTTGCGGTGAATGGTGACGCCTGGCGTGAACACCTCGACCCCGGCCGACGTGATGACGAACGGATATTCGTCGCGGCTATGGTCCGTGCCACGCATCTTGACGATCTGGAGAAACCGCTGGTGCTCTCCGGACTCTTCGCGCTGCCTGAGCTGTAGCAGGCCGTCGACGATCGAGAACATCGGGTTCGTCGCCATATCGCTCGGCCCGTATTCACCGAGGAGGATCGCCGTCGTCTCCCAGGCCATGAGTTGAACCGCGAGCTCGTAGGAAAACTTGCGCTGCTCCTCGCGCGACTTCGCCAGATCGTCGAACACCTTGAAGCTGTCGATGACGACGATAGCCGGCTTGAACTTCTTCACGTGCTGCATGATCAGCTTGCTGGTTTCCTCGAGTCCCTTGACCCATAGGATCACCCCGAGGTCCACGAACTGAACGTCGCCAGCGTCGAGCTTGCCGTGGTCGAAAAAGCTGAACTGGCTCAAGTACAGTAGGGTCTTCGCAGTCGGCTCGGACAACGTGCTGAACCAGAGCACGCGCTGCTTGGCTCGCGCAAAGTGGAAGCAGATCTGCTGGGCGAGAATCGTCTTGCCCGCTCCTGGAGAGCCGCCGAAGATGGAGACCGAGCCTTTGGGAAGCCCGCCGTGCAGCAACGCGTCGAGGTTGCGTACGCCGGTTTCGATCCGTGGGAGGGCAGGCTTCTTCATGACGCTGGGTCCTCGGTTGCGCCGCTGTTAGCAGTGAGGGCAGGGCCTTTCGACAGCTCCGCGTGGAGTGCAGGGGTCAGGATTTGCGCGGTCAGGTTTCCGAGCACGGTCAGAAACTCCACGAGCACGAACCGGATCGCCGCCGAGACCTCGTCTTGGTGCAAGCTCGGTTGCGATCGCAACTTCTCGCAGCGGAGCCCGGATGGCCCGATCTCGACGGAGACGAGCATCGGGAACCGCTCCGTCGCGGAGTGGAGCACTCGGTCGACGATCGCCGTTAGCGTCACCTCTCCGAGCGTGAGATAGGAACGTTGCCACAAGGCGGCGAACGCGCGCTCGAACGCTTGGATCAGCGCCGAGACGGAGCTTCGATTGGCCACGCGCGCGTACCACGCGTCCACCGTGAGTTGATGTTCACCCTCCACCGCAGCTCTCGTGTACTTCAGACAGCTCAGGAAAACACTGGGTTCGAGGCCAATCCCAGGGGGTATTTTTCCTAGCAAGCCGCGGGCACCGATTCGACGTCAGAGAGCCCCCTCGGCTCTTGGAGGCGGCGATAGAGAGACCGACGATCCATCCCCAGGATCCGCGCAGCGCGCGTCTTGTTGTCGCCGACCGCCTTGAGCACCTGCCGGACGTAGCGCCTCTCCATCTCGTCCATCGTGATCAGCTCGCTCGGCGCGTCGGTCGAGATCACGATCTTCGAAGTCTTGTACTCCTGCACCTTGGCGGGCAGATCGTCGATCGTGATCTCGTCGAGTCGGCACAGCGCAACCGCGCGTTCCATGCAGTTCTCGAGCTCGCGGACGTTGCCCGGCCAGTCGTAGTCGACGAGCAGTCGGGCGGCCGCCGGAGACAGTCCCCGCACGGGTTTCTTGGTGCGCTGCGCGATCTCGCCGATGAACTGTTGCGCCAGGGACAGGATGTCTCCGGCGCGGTCGCGCAACGGTGGGACTTCGATCTGGACGACGTTGATCCGGTAGAACAGGTCTTCGCGGAACCGCTTGTCGGCGACCTCGGTCTCGAGATCGCGGTTGGTCGAAGTGATGACGCGCGCGTCGAACGGGATCTCCTCGTCGCCGCCGACCGGGCGGACGGTCCGCTGCTGGAGGACGCGGAGCAGCTTGACCTGCATCTCGGTCGGCATCTCGCCGATCTCGTCGAGCAGGATCGTGCCGCCACCCGCCCGTACGAAGAGTCCCTTGCGATCCTGTTTCGCGTCGGTGAATGCACCGCGAACGTGACCGAACA
>CAZDGY010000146.1:0-9975 GCA_964504685.1 uncultured Kofleriaceae bacterium
AGCATGCAAATCTCCGAGGACGTCGCCGAGGCTCTCGTCCGGAGTGACCACCTCGAGCTGCATCACCGGTTCGAGCACCGTGGGGCTGGCCTTGTTGGCGGCCGCGACAAAGGCCTTCGACCCTGCGACCTTGAAGGCGTAATTGTTCGAATCTACAGGGTGATAGCTGCCGCCGACCACCTGGACGCGGAGGTCGGTCATCGCGCATCCGGCGATCACGCCGCGCTGGGCGGCCTCGGCAACTCCAGCTTCCACCGCGGTCGCGTGCTCCGACGGGATGTCACTGGTCGGCGCGCGATTCTCGTAGACGTAGCCGCCCCCCCGCCCGGTCGGCTCGACGACGAGCCTGACGTGGCCGTATTCGCCGCGCGCACTGCCCGCGCCGGCGCCGCCGCGCACGAACTTGTTCTCGCCCTCGGCGGTGCGGGTGATCGTCTCGCGATACGCGACCTGGGGTGCGCCGACCCGGACCTTGACGCCGAGCTCGCGGCGCAAGCGCTCGACGATGATCTCGAGGTGGAGCTCGCCCATCCCGGAGATCACGGTTTGGCCGGTCTCGACGTCGGTCGACACGCGGAACGACGGATCCTCGAGCGCGAGCCGATCGAGCGCCGCCGGTAGTCGTGCGTGATCGTCGTCGGTCTCGGGCTCGATCGCGACGCCCATCACGGGCTCGGGGATGACCATCGGATCGAGGAGAATTGGAGCGTTCGGATCGCAGAGGGTGTTGCCCGTCTGGATCCGCGAACCGCGCGTAGCGGGATGGTAGCCAGCCGCGATCGGATTGTGGAAAGCCCCGATCATGCCAGCTTCGATCTGCGCGATCTTCTCTCGACGATCGGCGTACATGCGTACGAGCTCACCGATCTTTTCTAGGTGCGGATACCCGCTCGGGCTTAGCACCGAGTCGCCCGCGCGAAGTACACCGGAGTAGACGCGGATGAACGTGAGCGTGCCGCCGGCTCCGTCGTCTTGCGTCTTGAACGCGAGCGCGGCGAGCGGCGCGTCGTCGGAGATCTCACGCGTGATCACGGGCGAACCACCACGATCATTGACGTCGCGACCACGCACCGGACCGACATCGATCGGCGACGGCAAGTAGTCGAGCACCGCATCGAGCAAGAAATGAATGCCTTGGTTCTTGAACGCCGAGCCGACCAGGGTCGGCACGCCCTTACCGGCGAGCGTGATCCGGCGTAGCGCCGCGCGCACGAGCTCGGCCGGGAGCTCGCGGCCCGCGACCCAGGTCGCCATCAATTCGTCGTCGAGCTCGGCGATCGCTTCGATCATCAATTCGCGCGCGCGACTCGCGGCCGGCACGACCGCGTGGGGCACCGGACCGTCGGAGAACTTCGCGCCGAAGCTCGCAGCGTCCCACGTCCGCGCGCGCATCGTGATCAGATCGATCACGCTCTTGAACTGCGCGCCGAGGCCGAGTGGAAGTTGGATCGCGATCGGCGTTGCGCCGAGGCGCGCCCGCATCTCGCCGATCACGCGATCGGGCTCGGCGCCTTCGCGATCGCACTTGTTGATGAACGCGAGCCGCGGCACGCGATAGCGGTCCGCTTGCCGCCACACCGTTTCGCTCTGCGGCTCGACCCCTTCGACTGCCGAGAACACGCAGATCGCACCGTCGAGCACGCGCAGCGAGCGCTCGACCTCCATCGTGAAGTCGACGTGGCCCGGCGTATCGATCAAGTTGACCACGTGGCTCTTCCAGCCAAACGTCGTCGCGGCGGCGGTGATCGAGATGCCGCGCTCTTGCTCTTGCTGCATCCAATCGGTGAATGCGGAGCCGTCGTCGACCTCGCCGAGCCGCGACGTCACGCCTGTATAGAACAGGATGCGCTCGGTCGTCGTCGTCTTGCCAGCGTCGACGTGCGCCATCACCCCGATGTTGCGGGTGCGGTCCAGTGGGACCGAGCGGATGTCGGGGCGGGTTGCCATTCTTGCGAGCTCGGTGGTTTGGCTCGTCGCCACCTTCCGTGCTCCCTCTGCGGGAAGCCTAAAAAATAAAATGCCTCGATCGCTACCAGCGGTAGTGCGCGAACGCCTTGTTCGCGTCGGCCATCTTGTGAACGTCTTCGCGCTTCTTGACCGCGTTACCACGGTTCTGCGCCGCGTCGACGATCTCGTTCGCGAGCCGATCCATCATCGTCTTCTCGTTGCGCTCGCGAGCGTAATCGACGAGCCAGCGCATGCCGAGCGCGAGCGAGCGATCCGGGCGAACGTCGACCGGGACTTGGTACGTCGAGCCACCGACGCGGCGGCTCTTGACCTCGACGCGCGGGCGAACGTTGCCGAGCGCGCGGTCCCACACCTTTAACGGATCATCTTTGGCTCGCTCGGCGACGAGGTCCATCGCACCGTAGACGATGCCCTCGGCAACCGCCTTCTTGCCGTCGCGCATGACGACGTTGACGAACTTCGTAACGCGACGACGAACGTCGGCCGGAGCGTCGGTGTACTTCGGATCCGGGAGGACCTTGCGCTTGGGGACTTCACCTTTACGGGGCATGGCCGATCCTTACTTGGGACGCTTGGCGCCGTACTTGGACCGGCTCTGCTTGCGGTTCGACACGCCGGTGGTGTCGAGGGTGCCGCGGATGATGTGGTAGCGAACGCCGGGGAGATCCTTGACGCGACCGCCGCGGATCAGCACGACCGAGTGCTCTTGCAGGTTGTGACCTTCGCCCGGGATGTACGACGTCACTTCCATGCCGTTCGTGAGGCGAACACGGGCGACCTTGCGCAGCGCCGAGTTCGGCTTCTTCGGAGTCGTGGTGTAAACGCGCGTGCAAACGCCGCGCTTCTGCGGGCACTGCTTGAGTGCCGGCGATGCGCTCTTGGTGCGCACCTTCTCGCGTCCCGAACGGACGAGCTGATTGATCGTAGGCATTTGACGAAGTTCCTGACGGTGGGACGAGAGGCCCGATAGAGAGCGCGGAATCTTATGGATCTGCCCCCGACTGTCAAGGGTCCCGTGGCGGGGAGCCCCTCGGCCCAAGGATTCGACCGACCTCGGGGCCCCGTTCACAGGGCGAAGTTACGGCCGAACCGTCTTTGCGATGGTGACTATCGCTCGTTTGGCAGCGGCGCTTGCCCTGCTTCCGGTCGCGGCGCACGCGGACGGCCTGATTATCGCGGAAGTGCCCGCAGCGCTTGCGGTGTCCGGACCGCAGGCCGACGCGTTCCGCACCGGCGCGATGCCCGCCGTCGGTGGCTACGTCGATTCCGGCCACGGCGAGTTCGGTGTCCGACTCCGGGTCGGCGTGCTGGGCAATGGCCCGGCGCCCGGCAACAACGAGCGCGATCCAGGGGTCGGCGGCCTCGCGACCGCAGGCTTCGCCTATCGCCTTCCGATCGGCGCGGGCTGGGTCGAGGGCGTGCTCGGCGGTGGCATCACCGGCCGCGACGTCGTGCCGGCGGTTGAAATCGGGGCTGGCTGGGAGTTCGAGATCGCCGGCGTCCAAGCCGGCCCCGCGGTCCGCTACCTCTATGTAGACGGACACGACGCGATGGGCTTCGGCAGCGCGAGCATCGTGTTGGTCGGAGTCGACGTCCAATTCGGCAAGCATCGGCGCGCACCGGTCGCGACCGAGCAACACGTCGCTCGAATCGCGCCGCCGCCGCCGGTCGCACCACCACCGGCCGCGCTCGACGACGACGACGAAAAGCTCGTCGATCGCGACACCGGTTGCATGCAGGACGGCGAAGGTTGCGAGATCGCGATCGTCGATGGCGAGCCGCTCGTGATGCACGATCATCGGATCGTTCTCGACGATCGCGTGTTGTTCGACACCGACCGCGCGAAGGTGAAGTCCGAAGGCTACGACACGATCGCCGCGATCGCGCGCGCATGGCGCAAGCATCCCGAGTGGCTGCACGTCACGATCGAAGGTCACGCCGACACGCGGGGAGCGGACGACTACAACATGGATCTCAGCAAGCGCCGCGCCGATCACGTGCGCGCGCTGTTCGTCCGCGATGGCATCGCGCCGGATCAAGTGGAGGCGGTCGGCTATGGCCGCACGCGTCCGCGCGACCCCGGGCAGACCGAGGCCGCACATCAACACAATCGCCGCGTCGAGTTCGCGGTCGATCAAACCGCCCCCGCCGGCGAGCAAACCACACCGACGTCCGTGGGGACCGCCCTGGGCGCTGCGCTCGCGGCCAAAGGAGATGCGCCGTGAACCGCACCACGATCGTCGCTGCCGTGTTCGCCGTCGTCCTCGGCGGTTGCTTCGACTCGGTCGTCAGCGATCCATGTATCGCCGGCTTCGCGTGGACGAGCGGCGCGTGTCGGCCGAGCGGTAGCGATCCCGACGCGGGACCGCTGGGCAGCACCGACGCCGCCGGCGATGCGCGTGGCCGCGATGGCGGAGCCCGCGATGCGACGGTCGCGATCGATAGCGTCGCGATCGACTCCGTGGTGATCGATGCTGCCACCGTCGACGCTCTCACCTGCCCGCTGCCCGAGATCTTGTGTGGCGCCGGGTGTGTCGACCCGACCACCGACGCGAACAACTGCGGTCACTGCGGTCACGTGTGTGCGAGCGGTATCTGTCAAGCGAGCGTGTGCGTCGGCGAAGCCGCCGGCCACGTCGTCGCGATCGGCCACGACTACACGCACTTTCATCCGGCGATGGCGCGAGTCCTCGGCAACGCGCTCGCGCTCCGCGCCGGTCACACCGTCCGGGTCGGCTGGTATCGAGGCACCGCGACCGAGACGGTCGACGCCGACGCGCACGCCGCCGCCCAGCAAGCGCTCGCGGCGATGGGCAACAACATCTCGTCGACGTCGTTCGCGAGCCCTCCGACCACCGCGCAGCTCGCCGCGGTGGATGTCGTGGTGATCGAAGCCCAGACCGGCGACGGCGACGCCGCTGAAGCGACCGGCGCGGCGTGGGCGCCTACCGCTCAGAACTACCTCGCCGCGACCGGCGTGATCGTCGTGCTCGAAACCACGGGCGGCGTCAGCTATCGCTTCGCGGACGGTGCTGGCGTGTTCACGGTCGGCGCGCCCGTCGACGAATCGGGCACCGCGCTCGACGTCGTCAACACCACCGACGCGGTAGCCCAAGATGTGACGTCGCCGTATCTCGGCGAAGCATCGACGGTCAGCTGGCCCGGCGCTCCTGCCGGCGTGGTCGCAACCCCCGGCGGCGAGGTCGTCGTGTTCCACGAGACGTTCTAGTCATCACAGCCGTAGTCGCCAAATGTGGACGACGTTGGAGTCAGGGAAGTAGTCGTTCGGCGGCGGCTGTCCCGGTGGCGTCACGACCGGTGGTCGCGCGCAGTCGACCGACACCGCGAACACGCCATCAGCGGCGCGCAGCGTGTACCAGCCGCCCGGCGGAATGACGATGCGCGCATCGCCGTGACCGACGCCGATCGCACACGGGTCCACACCGACGCGGGTTACCACCCAGCCGTCGAGAGCGGCGCGATCGGTGAACGATCCGGCCAACAATGCGCTGCGGTCGTCGAATAAGCCGATCGCGATGTCGAACGAGGTCGCGCCGAGCTCGACGCGAATCCCACGCACGACGATCGTGTCTCCTACGTTGAACGGCACCGAGGCGGCCGTCCCGATCTGGAGCTGCAACGGGATCGGGTCGCCGTTCGGGGCGAGCTCGATCGTGTACCAACCCGACGACACGGCGGTGATCGCGGCGATCTTACGGAGCTCGTCCCACGGCCCGATCGGGGCATTGAGCGCGGTGACCGTCATTGGCATGGCGTTGGTCGGCGCCGGCGTGACTGGCTGGTTCGCGGTGAACGCGGAAGACGGTGTCGACGGCTCGTGGTGCGTCGCGACATCGCGAGTGAAGCAACCGGCCGCGATCAGAGAAACCGAGAGACCTGCGAATCGCCGGCTCATCTACCTGATCGAGCGCTCGAGCCCTTTGGCCTGCGCACGCACGGCGGGATGCGGATCGTGGGCAGCAGCGGCTTTCAGATACGGCACCGCGGCGTGGCCGATCTTCGTCCGCAAGAACCCCGCCGCTTTCGCTCGGGTCTTCGCGCTGCCGAGCATCGAGATTACGTTGTGGTTGAGCGTCGGGTTGCCGCGGTACGCGCCGTTCTTGGCGATCGCTTCGCCGTAGTCATCAAGCGCGACCTGCCACCACAGCTGATCGAAGTAGAGGTTGCCGAGCAAGAACGGGATGTACGCGTTCGCCGGTGACTTGCTGCGCAGCGCGCGCAGGCTCGCGAGCGCGAGGTCGCGTTGGCCGTTCTTGATCAGCTCGACCGCGTCGTGCAAGTTCGTGGCGAGCTGGGGCGCGGCCGAGCCAGCGTTCTGCTCGACTTCTTCGCGGGTCTTCGGCGCATCCGCCGCTTCGTCCTCCGCCGATCCCGCCGAGCCCTTGGCCGGATCTGGATCCTCGGCCGTCGTCGGATCCATCTCGATCTCGTCTGATCCCGAGCCCGAGCCCGCCCCCGACCCCGAGCCCGCATCTTCCGGGATCGCTCCAACGCTCGCATCGATCGCGGCCACGGCGACCACCTCGCCGGCATCGCTCGGCGGCTCGACCGCGGCCTTCTCGACACCGGCAGCATCGTTAACCGCCGCGATCGGCGTCCCGGCCGCGGGTTTGTCCGCATCCTTGTGGATCAGATACTGCGCCATCGCGAGCGTACCGCCGACGAGCACGACGATGCCCGCCACCACCGGCCAGAACCGCGATGACTTCGGCGCCGGCACCGCGGTCTTGCCCGAGTCGATGTCGAGCATCGTCGGGGCGACCGCGGCTGACAGCGACGACCGGCGCTTCTTCGCCGCGATCACCGGCGCCGACGGTGCGCGCTCCGCCGGCTCGGCTTTGCCGTCGATCAGCACGTCGAGCGCGTCCGCGAGCTCGATCGCCGTTTGGTAGCGATCGGCGGGTGACTTCGCCATCGCCTTGTCGATCACCGCTTGCAGCCCGTCAGGGATCTCGGTGCCCTCGGGCACGCGATCGACCAGCCGCGGGATCGGAGCCGCGCGATGCATGCCGAGCAGCTGCAGCGTCTCCTCGGCGTGGAACGGTCGATCGCCGACGATCATCTCGAACAGCACGACGCCGACCGCGTAGATGTCGGTGCGCGCGTCGATCGTGCCACCCGGGACGGTTTGCTCCGGCGCCATATAGTTTGGCGTCCCGACCACCATGTTGGTCTGGGTGGCGTCGCGCCCGACGTTGCCACGCAGCCGCGCGAGCCCGAAGTCGAGCAAGCGAACACGCTCGCCGTGGCCGATCTCGTCGCTGATCATCACGTTCGCCGGCTTGATGTCGCGATGGACAATGCCCTGCTCGTGCGCGTGCGCGAGCCCCGACGCGATCTGACGCGCGATCGCGAGCGCTTGCGCCGCCGGGACCGGGCTGGTGTCCATGCGCTCGCGCAGCGTCGTGCCGGCGACGAAGTCCATCACGAGGTACGGCGCGTTCTCCCACACGCCGAAATCCAGCACCGACACGCAGTTCGGGTGGGCGAGCTTGCTCATCACCCGCGTCTCGCGCTCGAACCGCGCTTGAAACTCGCTGTCGTTCGCGAACGTCGCGTGCAGGAACTTCACCGCGACGAGCTTCCCGATCGGGACGCGCTCGCCTTTGTAGACCGAGCCCATCGAGCCGGAGGCCATCACCTCGACAAGCTTGTAGCGGCCCTCGACGAGGCTGCCGACGCGAGCAGTCGCCTCGTCCGTCATCGCACCGCGTAGCGTACCACGCGGTTAGCAACCGATCAGTGGGTCCACTTCTCTTGGCGCGAATGCTCGCCGTCGTCGTATTCGTGCGCCATCACGAAGTGATAAGCGACCTCGCGCGCCTTTTCGGACTCGACAACGCACTCGAACAGCCACTCGCCTTCGGCGTCGGCCGGTTCGACCTGGACATAGGCGATCTCGACCGGAAACAGCAGCAGCTCGCCTACGAGATCTTTCGCGCGGCCGAGCTGGACGACCAACGTGTGCTCGTCCTCGGTCTTGAGCCGCCAGTGAAAATCATCGTGGTCGAGCAGCACCACCTCAGGAGTTCCGGCGCGAACGATGCAGTTCGCGTGATCCTGCAGCCAGGCCCAAAACTTGTCGAAGGTCAGCGTCGTCGCCACGGCCGCTAGCCGTTTACCCGTCGTCGTTCCCATACGCGAAAGCTTATAGCCGCAGGCCGGCCCGGCGCCAAGGCTAGAACCGGCCCACGACCGCAACGCCGGCGCTCGTCGGAGATGCGACCGGGACCACCATCCGCTCGGGCGGAGCGGCCGGTGCATCGAAGTAGTACAGCACCGCGGCGGTCGCACCCGCGACCACCGCAGCACTCCCGAGCACCCACGCCGTATCGCGGAAGTTGTCGCGGCGATCGGTGTAGCTGCGGTAGTCGGCAAACTGTTTCTGACTGATGCCGACCGTCTCGCGGAGATGCTCGATGTCGCTCATCTTGTTGTCCGCGAGCACCGCGACGAGCGCAGTCGCGCCGCTGCCGAGCGCGAGCACGCCGCCCACACCGACGAGCCACGGCACTGCACGACGCCGCCCGGTCGGTCGCATCGCGATGGTCACGGTCTTGACCTCGCCGCGTGCGAGGACGAGCGAGCGGCTCACCGTCTCGCGACCGCGCCGCATCGCGACGAGCACGTGGCTTCCCGACGATACGTCCTGCGTCGCGAGCGGCGTCGTACCGAGCACCCGACCGTCGATCGCGATCTGGGCATCGCCCTGGGTCGCAAACGTCACCCGCGCGGGCTTCTCGACGAGCCGGATCTCGATCGGCTCGGTCTCGCCCGACGCAACTTTGCGGGTCTCGCTGACCGGGATGTAGCCGTCCGCCGCGATCGCGATGGTGTGCTCGCCGGGAGCGACGTCGATCTGCGTGTACAGCTCGACCGGTTTGCCGTCGAGCATCGCGGTAGCGCCGAGCGCATCGGACGCCGGCAGCATCGACAGCTCGGTCATCGTTGTCTTCTGTTCGCCGACCGTGACGTTGATGATGACGCGGGTCGCGTCGACGCGCGGCGCTGAGGTCTGGCCACCGCCGCCTAGCCGATCGAGCTCGCGTTGCATTTCGGCGAGACCGTCCGAAGCATCGCCGACTCGACCGCCGCTCTTCACCTTCGCGAGGTACACGCGATACAGCTCGACCGCGCGCTTGCAGTACTGCGGCTTCGGCTCGATGAAATACTGGCGGCGGTACGCCTGCGCCGCCGAGAACGCGATCTCGGGGATCTCCATCTCCTTGTAGGCCAGCTCGAAGCTCTCGGCGGCGGCGGCAAAGCTCTGATGGCGAAACGCCTGCTCGCCGGCGCGGAAGTACTGCTCGGCTTTCGCGCGATCCTCGGCGCGCGCGATCGAGGTCGCAGCGAGCAACGCGGTGCAGATGACGAGGGCCTTCATCGCGAGCCTCCCGAGCGGTCGCAGCCTGCGCCATGGCTGTCGCATTGCGTGAACAGGTGGATCGTTCCCTGCTGGGTCGAACCAACCGTATAGACGACGTCGTCGAGGCCGTCGCCGTTGAGGTCGCCTGCGTGGAGCTCGATCGTGGTGTCTTGGCCGGTGTCGATCGCCGGGACGTACGCGACGCCGCTCGCATTCGTGAACCTCATGAACAGCTGCATCGAGAACCCAGTCCCCGACAGCGTGCTCGGGGCGCGACACGCGACGACCATGTCCGGGCCATCAGCACCGAAAACCGCGCCGCTCGCATCGGTGTATTGGCCGAGCTCGATCGAGGTCGCGTCGTAGCAGTTGACGTTCTCGATCCCGAGCGTGGTGCCGAGCTCCATCGACAGCGCTACCGGGCTCGACAGCAGAGGCGCGCCATTCACCATCGTGAGGTTCCACAACACCGCCTCGTACGCTTTAGCGGTGTTGAGCTTGGACAACACGATGAGCGCGGTCGTGCCGTCGTTGGTCAGCACCTTGCTCGATGCGACCTCGTAGACCGAGCTCCAGGGCGAGGTCGTGAGGTCGACCGCGCCTTGCGGGTCGCCGACGAG
>CAZDGY010000147.1:0-9974 GCA_964504685.1 uncultured Kofleriaceae bacterium
AGCCCCGCGCCGTGATTGCCGCGCGTCGCCGCGACGACGCCTCGCGTGCGCTGTGCGGGATCGAGCGCGGTCATGAACGACACCGTGTTGCGCGCTTTGAACGCGTTCGTCGGCAGGTGGTTCTCGTGTTTGACCAGCACGCGGATCCCGGCGCCGACCTCGGTGTCGAGGGGGACGTAGTGGCGCAACGCGGTCACTGGAAGGTGCGGCGCGATCCGGTGGCGGGCGGCGACGATGTCATCCCAGGTGATCACGCGCGGACAGTACCGCGTCGCGGCGACCGTGCCACAATGCAGGTGTGGAGGTGTTCTTCCTCATGATGGGCCTGTGGCTCGTCGTCGCCGTCGCTCTCGGCGTGCGGCGACCGCGCGGGCTAGGCGGCGGTGCGCTGCGGGCGCGGCTCGATGCCGTGTACGGCGAGCCGCACGAGCTCGTGCGCGTGACTCCCGCGGCGTTTCCCGAGGCCGACTTGGAGTTCTACGATCGCGCGCGGCGCGAGCTCGAAGAGCGCAAGTACAGCTGGCTCGCCGACGTCGAGGACCTCACGCTGAGCCGGATCTATCCGCACAACCGCACGTTCCTGCGGATGTTCGTCGATGGCGGCGGGATGATCCGCGCGAGTGCGTATCACCTGCATCCGCGCGGCGTCGTTGTATCGTTGCTCCAGCTCGTGCAGCTGTTTCCGCGTCATCTGCGCGTGCTCGAGCTCGTGACCGAGGTCCAGGGCCAGTTCCTCGTGACGAGCAACACCCACGGCGTCGATCGGCTCGAGCCGCCGCCAGAAGCGAAGATCGAGCGCCTCCCGCTCAACACGCCGATCGCAGCCGTGATGGATCGTCACGAGAAGCGGATCACCGAGTACCTGCGCGCGCATCCCGAGCGCACGCCGGTGTGCTTCGCCGGCTTCGATGACGTGCTCGCGTCGATCGGGCGCGCCCATGTCGCGATGGCGCGGCATCGCCAAAGGCTCGGCGGCATGTCGCGCGACGAGCTCGAGCGGCTCAAGGGCCGACCGCTGAGCGCGACCGAAGAGCAGTTCTTGCGCGAAGTGCAGATGAAAGAGCCGAGCTCGTAGCTACCAGTCGAGCGCCGGGCAGTTGAACTCGGTGCCAGCGGGAAAATGCAGATCGAAGTGCGTTGCGAGCACGTCGAGGAGCTCTGCCGGCGATGCGAGCACGCGGGTGTCCGCGATGCCATCGCGCCGGCGCACCGTGAGCTCGCGGTTGAGGATCGAGGCGCGTGCGCCATCCGGCAGTCCGCGCGCGACGACGAGCCGACTGCGAAAATGCGATTGCGGATGTTGGCTGGTGTACCAGTTGCCGACCTCGCGATCGATCGGCGGCATGTGCTCGAGCGTGAACTCGCAGATGTCGTTCCAGCTGTCGCCGAAACGCACTTGATGGAACAGCAACGCGCCTTCGCGCACGATCCGCCGAGGCTCGTGCGGCGTGGCTTGCTCGTCGCTGGTATCGAGTCGCAACGCGCAGGTCGGCGATAGCGCGCCGACCCCGACATCCGCTAGCCAGCTCTCGCTCGCGAGCTCGACGCGCAGGAACACGTGCGTGCGCGCCGGCGTGTAGTCGCGCGATCGGCCGATGCGAACGCGCGCGCTGACCGGCTGGACGTCGTAGCCGAGCGTCTCGAGCACGCGCAGCAACAGCGTGTTGTGCTCGAAGCAATAGCCGCCGCGCCCGCCCGCGATCAGCTTCGCGTCGACCGCCTCCGGATCGAGGCTGATGCCGCGGTCGAGCAGGACGTCGAGGTTCTCGAACGGAATCGCCAGGACGTGCGCTGCGCAGATCGCGTGCAACGTCGCGAGGCTGGGCTCGTGCGAGCCGCTATAGCCGATGCGGTGGAAGTACTGTTCGAGGTCTACCACTCGCGGATCGTACACGTATGCTCGAGGCATGCCGAGTCGAGCTCGCGTCGAGGAGTTGATCACTGCCGTCGTAACCGGCAATCACGCCGATGCCATCGCGAAGTTCTACACCGAGCACGCGACGATGCAGGAGCTCGCGTCACCGCCGCGCGAAGGGCTCGCGAACCTGGGAAGGCGACAAGATCGCGCGCGAGCAGTTCTTCTACGACCCCGCCGCGGCGGCTTGGAAGTAGCGCTTTTTCTGTCACATGTGCCCGGCCGGGTTCGTCACTGTTATGACGATGGCCGAGCAAAGGATGTGACCGTGACCGACCGCGAAACGCTGACCGCTTCGTTCGAGCACCACCGCGCTCACCTGCGTGCGGTCGCGTATCGCATGCTCGGCTCGCTCGCCGAAGCAGACGACGCGACCCAGGAGGCATGGCTGCGCGCGAGTCGCGCCGAGTCGAGCGCGGTCGACAACCTGCGCGGCTGGCTGACGACGATCGTCGCGCGGGTTTGTCTCGACATGCTGCGGGCGCGCAAGGCCCGGCGGGAAGAGGACCTCGATTCGCGTGCGCCCGAGCCGATCGCAGCCGGCGCCGACCAGGCGGCCGTGCTCGCCGAGTCGGTCAGCCTCGCCGTCCTGGTCGTGCTGGAGCGGCTCGAACCGGCCGAGCGGCTCGCGTTCGTGTTGCACGACATGTTCGGCATGCCGTTCGAAGAGATCGCGGCGATCGTCGGCCGCAGTCCGGTTGCGGCGCGCCAACTCGCGAGTCGGGCGCGGCGCAGAGTCCAAGGCGGGCCGCCGGTGCCCGAAGCCGAGCTCACGCGCCAGCGCAGTGTCGTCGATGCGTTTCTCGCAGCGCTGCGCGGTCGCGACTTCGAAGCACTCGTCGCCGTGCTCGATCCCGACGTCGTGGTGCGGATCGACACCGGCGCGCCCGAGATCCGCGGCGCACTCCAGTGGGCCAAGGGTGCGGTGGAGTTCTCGCGCATGGCGGGTGCGGTGCGCCCGGCGCTGATCGATGGCGAGCCGGGCTTGGCGCTCGCGCCGCATGGCATCGTGAAACGACTGCTGCGGATGACGCTCGAAGGCGACCGGATCGCCGACGTCGAGATCATCACCGATCCCGCGCGCGTCTCCGAGCATGCGGTCGAGCTGTTGCCGGAGCACTAGCCGTGAAACACGCGGCTCGCGACGATCTTGCCGCGCTCGACGTCGAGGACTTCGGCGACCGGCAGGTCGGGCTCGCCCGGCACGCGCCGCACGTACTCCATGTAGACGCGGCGATCGTCGGCGGTGAGCACCGCTTCCTCGTATTTCATCGCGGGCAAGCGATCGAACGAGTCTTGCCACCACGCGCGCATCGCGTCCTTGCCGCGCAGGAGGCCGCCGGTCTCGGGATGACGCGCGCGGATCTTCGGCGAGGTGTGCGTCGCGTCGTCGGCGTAGAGTGCGAGCAACGCATCGAGCTCGCGATGTTCGAACGCGTGGAGCCAGCGCTCGGCGATCCCGCGCAGCACGGCCGGATCGCGATTGCTCTGAGTGTGCTCGTTGGTCGCGGCGTCGAACCGCGAGACCTTGAGCTCGCTGCACACCTGTAGCGAGTAGCGCGCGTAGTACTGAGTGCGCCCGCTGTTCTGCGCGGCCAGGTGATCGAGGTTGTCGCGCCAGACCGCGAGGCTCTCCGGCGAGTCCCATTCGATCAGCGCGAGCCGTTCGCCATCCTCGGCCACGAAGTCGGTCGAGGACACGTAGCCGGGGTGGCTAGACGCGAGCCGCCACATCCGCTCGGCGTGCTGGCCGTACTCGGGATCGACTCCAGAGCGCAGCCGGGCGCGGAACACGATGACTCGACGATCCGTCATGCGGCGAGCATAGCGCGCACCGCTACGTCCGTTCAGTGTCAGACCGCGATGCGAACCTCTACGCTCGCATGCGGCTGCTTCACACATCGGATTGGCACCTCGGGCATACGCTCAAGGACGTCACTCGCGAGCACGAGCACGCCGCGTTTCTCGCGTGGTTGCTCGAGACCTGCGCGCGAGAAGCGCCCGATGTCGTCGTGATCACCGGCGACGTGTTCGATAGCGGCACGCCGCCCGCGAGCGCGGAGCGGATGTGGTTCGATTTTCTCGCGTCGGCGCGCCGCGGCTTGCCGACCGTCGATATCGTCGCGATCGCGGGCAATCACGATTCGCCGGCGCGGCTCGGTGCGGCATCGGCGGTGTTGCGCGAGCTCGGCGTTCACGTCATCGGCGGGTTGCCGCGCACGGCCAGTGGCGCGCTCGATCTCGACCGCATCCTCGTGCCGGTCGCCGGTGGGCGAGGCTTGGTCGCGGCGGTGCCGTTCCTACGGCCGATAGATGTGCCGGCCGAGTGCGCGGATCCGCTCGCGGCGATCTACGGCGACGTGTTCGAGGCCGCGCGGGCGAGGCGCCAACCGGGCCAAGCCGTGATCGGGCTCGGTCATCTTTATGTGGCGGGCGCGGATATCTCGGCGAGCGAACGGCGGGTTTCGATCGGCGGCGTCGAGGCCGCGTCGGTGCGGTTGTTCCCGAAGGACATCGACTACGTCGCGCTCGGTCACATGCATCGCGCGCAACGCGTCGGACGCGAGACCGTGCGCTACGCGGGGGCTCCGATCGCGCTCGCGCTCGACGAGGCGAGCTACAAGCATCAGGTCGTCGTCGTCGACTTCGGATGCGATGGCAAGGTCGCTGACCTGCGCTCGGTCGCGATCCCGCAAACGGTCGACATCGAGCGGATCCCGAAGCGGGGCGCGGCGCCGCTCGCCGAAGTGCTCGCCGAGATCGCGGCGCTGCCGGCGGCAGGTGATAGCACGCGGCCGTACCTGGAGATCGTCGTCGCGCTCGATCGGCCAGAGCCGCGACTGCGCACCGCGATCGAAGCAGCGCTCGACGGCAAGCACGCGCGGCTGGTCAGGCTCGCGGTCGAAGTGACGGGAGATGGCGCTGCGCTCGCCGATCGGATCGCGATCCAGAAGCTGGCCGAGCTCGATCCGCGCGAAGTGTTCACGCGGATCTGGGCGCGCAGTCACATCGAGCCGCCGAGCGCGAGCATGCTGGGGGCGTTCGATCGCTTGCTAGGCTACGTCCGCGGCGATGTCGTCGACCTCGGGGAGTTGTCGTGAAGATCCTCGCGATCCGCGGCTGCAACTTGGCGAGCCTCGCCGGCGAGTTCGAGATCGACCTCGCGACCGGTGCGCTCGGTGGCGCAGGCGTATTCGCGATCGTGGGGCCAACTGGCGCCGGCAAGAGCACGCTGCTCGATGCGATGTGTGTCGCGCTGTTCGATCGCACGCCGCGGTTGACAAATCGCAGCACCGTCGTGGTCGGGCGCGATCCCGACGATCCGAGTGCACTGGGAGCTCAAGACGTACGCACGATCTTGCGGCGCGGCGCGACCGCCGGATGGGCCGAGGTCGACTTCGAGAGCGGCGACGCGCGGCGCTATCGCGCGCGATGGTCGGTGAGGCGCGCGCGCAACGCGAGCGATGGCACGTTGCAAGACCAACAGGTCACGCTCACCGCGATTGCCGACGGTGAGCGGCTCGGCGGCACGAAGACCGAGACGCTCAAAGCGATTCACGAGCGGCTCGGGCTGTCGTTCGATCAGTTCCGGCGCAGCGCGCTGCTCGCGCAAGGCGAGTTCGCGGCGTTCTTGCGTGCCGACGGCAAAGACCGCAGCGAGTTGCTCGAACGGATGACCGGGACCGAGATCTATTCGCGGCTCTCGATCGCCGCGCACGAACGGGCCACGCTCGCCGAACAACTCGTACGCGACGCGCGCGCGGCCGCGCTCGCGATCGCCGTGCTCGACGACCCGAGCCGTGCGGCAATGCAGCTCGCACTCGGCGACGCGCAAGCGGCGAGAACCGCGGCACGCGATGCCCACGCGGCGGCCGAAGCGGCGGTGCGCTGGCTCGCCGAGGCCGATGCGCGCGCGCTCCAGATCGAGCGAGCCCTAGTGGCGGCGGACGCGGCGCAAGCGGCGGTCGCTGCGGCCGACGCGGAGCGTAGCGAGCTCGCGATCCGCCGGCGTGCCGAGGCGTTGCGGGCGAGCTGGGATGACCTCGCACGCGCGGATCGCCAGCTCGCGGCGGCGCGCGGCGAGCTCGCGGCGGCGACCGAGGCGGCGACTACGGCGGCGGCGCGGGCGCGCGAGATCGCCGCGACCCGCGAGCGGTTGATCGCGTTGCGCGAGCCGATCACCGCCGCCCGGATCGCAGCGGGCGTCGCCGAGGGCCGGGCCAAGCCGCTCGCCGACGGCGAAGCGCGATCGGTACGCGCGGTGGCTGATGCCGAATGGATCGTCGCGCGGTCGGCGATCGCGGCGCGAGTCGAGAGTTGGCGCGATGGCGATGCAAAGGTCGCGGCGGCGAGCGCGCTCGATAGCGAGCTCGCGGCGGCCGATCGTACGCTCGGCGATCTCGAAGCGAAGCGGGTCGCGCTCGACGAGCGGCGCAAAGAGCGCGTCATCGCGCAGCAGGCGGCGACGGCGCGACTCGAGAGTGCGAAAGCCGAGGCCGCGCGGTATGCGGATCGTCGCGGCTTATCGTTCGATACGGCGCGACGACACGAGGACGAGGCGCGCTCGCGCTGCGTCGAGGTCGACAAGCTCGTGGCGATCGCCGCGCAAGCCCACGACGCCGCGGTCGCGCGCAGCGAGCTCGATCGCCAACTCGGCGAGCTCGCCGCGGCACACGCCGAAGACACCGAGCAACGCCACGTCGCCGAGACTGCGAAGGCGACCGCCGCTGCGGTTCGCAGCGAGCGCGAGCGGGTCGTCGCCGAGCTCCGGCGAGCGGCAGGTTACGAGCACGCGCGGACCGAGCTCGTCGACGGCGATCCGTGCCCGCTGTGCGGCGCGCTCGAGCACCCGTGGCACACGCGCGGCGCGTTCGACGCGTTGATCGCCGACGGCGAGGCGCAGCTCGCGGCGGCCGGGCACACGTTCGATTCTGCGCTCGGCGAGCTCGCGCAGCTCGCGGCGCGAGCCGGACAACGCGCGGCCGAGAAAGCGCGACTCGACGCGTGCCTCGCGACCGTGGCCGCGACCGCGATTGCGGCGACCGCGGCGTGGCGCAGCCAGCTGGGAGCACTCGGCGAGCTGCTGCTCGTGGGCGAGCCGGCCGGACGCGATGCGCGCGAGCTCGCGGTGGAGCGAGCCGGAGCCGCGAAAGCAACGCTAGACGCGGCGCGCGCGGCGCGCAGTCAAGCCGAAGCGGCGGTCAAGGCGGCCGGCGAGGCGGTCGCGCGGGTGCAGACGTGTCACGCCGATGTCGAGCTTCATGCGACCGCGGTGCGCGACGTCGACAACGAGATCGCGGCGACCGCAGCCGCGATCGAACGGGTCCGTGGCGAGTGCGCTGGCAAGCTCGAGCGCCAGCGCGAGCTTCACGCCGAGGTCGCCGCGACCTTCGCCGAGTGGGCTGCCGCTGCCGCGAATGACGGTCGCAGCGCGCTGTTTCGGTCCGCCGCGAAAGCGCTATCGACCCCGTCGCACGACGGGCTCGCGCTGGTCGTCGATCGAGCTCGGCGCGCCGCGAGCGAGCTCGCCGCGGAGTGGACGAAACGAGTCGCGCTGATCGTCGAGCTCGACGCGGCGCTTGCCGCTGGAGTAGGCGACGCCGACCGACTCGCGCGTGAGGGGGAGCGCACCGACGCCGAGCTCGCCGCCCGTCGCAGCGAAGCCGAGCGGCGCACGACCGAGCTGGCCGACCAGCGCGCTACCGCGGCTACCGTTCTCGATGTGGCGCGCGAGGTTGCCGGGTTTACCAGCGAAGAGCTGCGCGACGCCCTTGCCGGTTCCCTCTGTCGGGTCGACGAGCTCGCCGAACGGCTCGCCGCGCTCGATCGCGCCGCCGATCACGCAAGAGCGATCGTCGGCGAGCGCCGAGCCCACGCCGCCGATCACGAAGCGCTGCGTCCACCTGCGATCGAGACCGCTGGCAGTGTCGCGGTGCTCGCCGAGCAGCTCGACACGCTCGACCGACAAGCTGCCGAGCTCGCCGCTACGCTCGCCGCCGATGCCGGTGCTCGCGAACGTCGCGCGGCTGCGCTCGCAGCGGTCGACGGTGCCGAGCTCGCCGCCGAGATCGACCGCTCGCTCGGCCAGGTGATCGGCTCGCACGACGGAAAGCTGTTCCGCAGCTTCGCGCAAAGCCTCACGCTCGACGGCTTACTCGCGGTCGCGAACGCGCACCTCGAAGAGCTGGCGCCGCGCTATCAGCTTGAGCGCGTGCCTCGCCACGATCTCGAGCTGCAGATCCTCGATCGCGATCTCGGCGGAGAGATTCGCTCGGTCCAGTCGCTGTCCGGCGGCGAGAGCTTTCTCGTCTCGCTCGCACTCGCGCTCGGGCTGTCGTCGATGTCGGCGCAAGACGTTCGCGTCCGCACGCTGTTGATCGACGAAGGCTTCGGCACGCTCGATCCGGCGACGCTCGACGCCGCGCTCTCGGTGCTCGACGCGCTGCAAGCGACCGGTCGCCAGGTCGGCGTCATCTCGCACGTCCCCGCGCTGATCGAGCGAGTCGGCGCGCACATTCGCGTGTCGCCACGCGGCGGCGGTCGCAGCGACGTCATCGTCGCCGAGAGCTAGCCTCGGCTATCGCGTAGCGAGCGCGGTGGGACGCGCCGGGCCGAGCAACGCGATCGCCATCACGAGCAGCGCGGTGCGGCGACAGCTCGGATCGCTCGCGCCTTCGACGCGCATCCCTCGTGTGACGTGACCGTTGACCAACACCATGCCGTCGCTATCGATCGTGACCCTCTTGCCGCCGACGACCAGCGTCTCGCCGACGAGCCTGAAGTCCGCGACCGTGCCGTCGTTCGCCTTGAACGTACCATCCGCTGTGAGCTGACCGGCCGGGCCGCCCGACGTAGACGTCAGCAGCGCATCGGCGGTTAGCGAGCCCTGCGCCGTCCACGTATCGGACACGATGCCCTGATCGCCGCTCCAGCTTCGCGCCGACAGTGCCCCATCACGCGCGAGGTGGACGACGACATCGTCACCGAGAAAGAACTTGAGCTCGGCGATGCCGAGCGCCGGTGCCGAGCTCGGTGCCAACGTCTGCGTCCCCGCGCGACCGGCACACGCCGCGAGCCCGGCGACGATCATCAATCCCATGATCTTCGTCATGAACCGGTCGTAACACGCTCGATCTCCGAGCGTGAAATTCGTCGCTCGCCGCACTTATAGAGGCGGCTAGGCCGCTAGGAGCGGCACAAGGCGGGTCCCGAAGCGCTGCGCGCTTCACTCACCTAGCCTTCGACGTTGCGCATGAAGTCTGCGACTTCGGCGAACCGGCCGTCGAGGTACGCGCGAACCGGGCCGCTGATGTGCTCGGCGTCGAGCGCCGCCTGCATGCAGCGCAGCCACGCATCGCGCATCGCGATGTTGACCGAGACCCGGTTGTGCCGCATGCGCAGCCGCGGATGGCCGTGCCGCGTGACGTAGTCGTCCGGGCCGCCGAGCCAGCCGATCAGGAACAGCGCGAACCGATCGCGCGAGCCACGGTCGACGCGGCCGTCGGCGGTGCACACGTGCAGCTTCGCGAGCGCTGGCTCGCGCTCGCCCATCAGGTCGTAGAACCGTTCGACCAGGGCGCGGATGCGGTCGGCGCCACCGACGAGCTCGAACGGAGTTGCGGTCACGCAGCACCATTAGCAGCCGGCATCCCCGCCGGCAAGCATGCGAAGCTGTCGGGATGCCGCGCCTGACCGCCGACGAGATCTACGGGTTGCTCACCAGCTACTTCCCCGACGCGCGCGTCTTCGCGGCGATCGAAGCGATCGGCGATCGCGATCTCACCGTGCGCATGCCGATCCGCAAAGAGCTGCTCCGCGGCGGCGGCACGATCTCGGGTCCGGCGCTGATGACGCTCGCCGATACGTCTTCCTACTTCCTGATCCTCGCGCACGCGGGCGCATCGGCGCTCAGTGCCGCGACCGCGAACCTCGACATCGCGTTCTTGTCGCGGCCGAAACCGGCGGACATCGTCGCGACTGCAACGCTGATGCGGATGGGCCGCCGGCTCGCGTTCTGCAAAGTCGATCTGTTCTCCGGCGACAATCTCGTCGCGCACGC
>CAZDGY010000148.1:0-9945 GCA_964504685.1 uncultured Kofleriaceae bacterium
CCCACCGAGATTCGCGACGCCGCTTGGTTCGCGCCCGGAGAGCTGCCGCCGATTCCGCCCAAGCTCAGCATCGCGCGCGAGCTGATCGACGACTTCGTCCGCCGGCACGCGTGAGTCAGTTCGCGACGCGCTTCGCCTTCACCGTGAAGTCGCCGTGCGCGTCGACGAGCTGGAGCTCGAGCGTGAACTTGCCGTGCTGGAGCGGCAGGTGTTGCAGCGAGCTCACCGCTTGCGCGAACGCCGCGCCGCGCGCTGTGTGGTCGGCGTCGGTCATCCGCACGACGCGCGCGAGAAAGTCGTTGACCGAAACGTCGTAGCTCGCGTGCGCGGCGAGCATGTTGTCGAGCTCGCGGTACAGCTCCTCCGCGATCGGCTGCTCTGGCCAGGTCGCGGCGAGCCTCACGTTGCTGACGAAGTTGCCGGTCGCCGGCTCACGCGCTTCGACGAAGCGCCCGCCCGACTCGCTGCCGAACACCGTCGGCTTGCCGGCGACGATCTTCAGCTGGACGCGGTTCGAGTACTTGCTGTGGGTGATCGGCCCGATGCCGTCGAGATTGACCGACCACAGCTTCGCGCCGTTCGCCGTCGAGAACGCGGCGAGCTCGCAGCCGCTCGAGATCCGGTTGTAGCTCGCTACGAAGGCCCGATCGCCGTCGACCACCATCACTTCGCCCGCGAGCTCGCCGTCGCTGTTCGGCTCGATCACGGTCACCCACGTGCCGCTGCTCAGCCGGACCTGATCCTTGCCCGCGATGTGCAGTTGCGACAGCCGGATCGCGCCGCTGACGAGGTCGGCGCGCGGGAACAGATCGGGCGTGACGACGTCCCACTGCCAGGTGTCCCACGGCGGCGCGGCATCACTGGTCGCGGACACGAACAGGGCGACGAGCACGAGGCCACGGGCGAGCACGCGGTAACAACGCACGATCGGCAGTCTCGATCTACGGCTTGCCCGCCCAGACGAAGTAATTGCGCAGGATCGTGGTCTCGGTGTTCACCCCGGCGAGCGTGGACTTGCCCTCGCCCGCTTTGACCGCGGCGTCGAGCTTCGTGACGCACTGAGGACAAGGCAGCTTCGCGATCTGGGGCAGCGCGAGCAAGATGCTCTGGCGAACCGTGGGGTCGTCGGTGACGGCGGCGTCGAGCAGCGTGTCGGTGAATTGGCTCGCGTTCGCGCCCTGCTTGCCGAGCTCGAGCATCGCGCGCTCGATCGCTGCGACGACGAGGTCATGCTTCTGGTCGTCGGGCCAGGTAGCAGCGTCGGGCAGGTAGGTCGCGACGTTCGCGGCCTCTTCGTCGGGTTTGAGTGCGATGCTCGCGGCGTAGCAGGCGCCATCGTCCTTGCAGCGCAACGCGATCTCGATGCGAGCAACGTGGGTCTGGAACAATCGGGCGTATGCGACGAACGTCTTCGCGGCGTCGTCGGCGCGCTTGAACGGCGCGACGAGCTCCTTGTGCTGCTGCTTCACCGCCTTGAAGTCAGCCTCGAGCTTCTTCGTCGCCGCGCCGTCCGGGTCTTGGGCCTTGGCCGCTTCGAGCTCGGCGCGCTTTGCTTCGAACTTCTTGTCGGCCGCGTCGGCGGTTTTCTTCGCGGCGCCGGCTTCAGTCGCGAACTTTGCCGACGCGTCGAGCTGGCGTTTCGCGAGCTTTTGAAACGTCGGGATGTCCTTGGCGTCGCGCGAGATCCGCGCGAGTGCGGTCGCTGCCTCCATCCGCAGACTGTCATCGCCGGCGCTGCCGAGCGCGAGCGCGGCGAGCTTGTCGGTGCCGGTCGCGTCGCGCGTCACGAACGGGTACGCACTGATCGCGAGCATCGTGTCGGGATCGATGGGCTTGCCCTTCATCCAGATCTCGCGCAGCGCCACCGCCGCTGCCGGCGCACCGATCTTGCGAAGCGCGTCGAACAACGCGGTGTGCTGCGTCGTGCCGCTCGGTTGATCGTCGGCGTAGTACTGCGGCAACGCAGGTCGCTTCAGCGCCGCGACCAGATCCGGCGCGACCGCCGGGTCGTGAAGATCTCCGAGCACGACCGCCGGGTAGAACTCCTTCGCAGAGACCGGCTTGCACTCCGCGGCGACATAGTCGTTCTGGTCGCCGCAGTACTTGTCGAGGTGCTGGGTTATGAACAGCGCGTTGACGTCGGAATCGCTGCCGTTCAGCGCGGCGACCAACACCGCTTTCGCGGCAGGCCCGATCGCGACGAGCGCGCGCCGGCTCATCATGAACAACTCGGGCAACCGATACATTTCGAGCACGATCGGCTTGGCTGCGGTCGCAGCGTGCAACTCGCCGAGCGCGTTGATCGCGGCAGCGGTCGTCGCCAGGACCATCGTGTACGACTCCTCCGCCGCATGTTGCTCGTCGCGTTCCTTGTAGGTCCTCGGGTTGCGTGGCGGCACCAGCGACACCACCCCGACGAGCGCAGTAGCCGCCCGATCCGCGCCGTCCGCGGAGAACTTGCCGAGCGCCCGAAGTGCGGCGACGTGCAGCGACACGAGTTTGCGCGTCGTAGGCTGCGCGACAACCGCGATCAACGCGTCGAGGCCGGCTAGCAGCTTCGCCTCGCCGAGCGCGTCGGCTGCGGCGGTCGCGCTGTCGACTGATCGCGGGTTCCCCTGGTCGACGTCGGCGATCACCTTCACGAGGAACGGCACCGCCTTGTCCCAACTCGCGGGCCGACCGGTCTTCTCGTAGTCAGTGAAGTAGCCCTGCTTCGCCTGCTCTGCCGTCAGCGGGCGCGCGAGCGAGATGACGAGCTGGACGACGTGCTCGGGCCTGCCGAGATCCACCCACGCATCGGCGAGCGGTTGGATCGCTGCGGGATCGCCGATCTGTTCGAGCGCGACGAGCGCGCGGTCCGACGTCCGCAGATCCTTGAGCTTCGGAATCCACGTCTTCGCCGACAGCGGGTCCTCACCGCTAGAGCCGGACCCCGAACCGTGGGTCGCGCTCCCGGTCGTCGCCGGCGTCCCCGACTCCTTGGTTCCGCACGAAACAGCGACAAGAGCGAGAGCGATCACAACGCGCATCGCGCGAGGCTACTACGTGTTACGACACGCGGGACCAGCCTGCGATGACGAAGCTCGCGTTTCATCCACTCGATCCGCGCAGCGCGCGTGCACGTCTCGGGCTCGCCGCGGTGCTCGGCGTCATCGTGTGGTTCGTCGAACCGGCGCAGTTCGCCGCGTCGACCCGTGCGGTGATGGCGTGGGACGCGTCGGGCCTGACGCTGCTCGTGCTCGGCATCGTGATCTCGCGGACGACACCGGAGGGTACGCGCCGCCGCGCCGCTGCACGCGACCCGGGTCGTACGGTCGTATGGCTCGTCGTGCTCGCCGCGAGCGCGGTCAGCTTGTTTGCCGCGACCGTCGTCGTACATGGCTCGGCCGACCTGCCGTCAATGGAGGGCAGCCTCGTGCTCGTGCTGAGCATCGCGACCGTGCTGATCTCGTGGCTACTCACGCACACCGCGTTCACGCTGCGCTACGCACACTTGTTCTATCGCGGTGGTCCCGACGAAGAAGGCGGACTCGAGTTCCCGGGCGGCGCGAAGCCGGACGACTACGACTTCGCGTACTTCGCGTTCACGATCGGCATGTGCTTCCAAGTCTCGGACATCACGGTCTCGAACCGCGTCGTGCGTCGCACCGTGCTCGCTCACGCGTTCTTGTCGTTTCTCTACAACACGGTCGTGCTCGCGCTCGTGGTCAACTTGATCATCGGCCACGCGAGCTAGCGATCATTGCAACGCGTAGACGTTGCCGTCGGCGCTGCCGAAATACACGACCCCATCTGCGATCGCGGGCGACGACACGACCGCGCCGGCGGTCAGCAGCGTCGCGACCGCGCGCACGTAGTCCTCGAAGTACGCGGCGCCGCCGAACACCGCTTGTTCGTCGAGCGAGCCGTCGGCTTTCAGCACGGCGTGAGCGTTCGCGACCGCACCTTTCGTCGCATACGTCCACGCGACGCGACCGGCGGTCGTATCGATCGCGTACAGCCGACCGTCGAACGCGCCGACGTACGCAAATCCTGCCGCGAACGCCGCGGACGAGAACACGTAGCCGCCGGTCTTGACCGCGAACCGTTGGGCACCGGTGCGCGCGTCGAGCGCGAGAAACTGGTCGGTGTCCGACGTACCGACGTAGACCAGGCCGTCATGGACCGCCGGCGTCGCGATCACCCACGAGCCCTTGGTCGACACCGCCCAGCGCCGCTCGCCAGTCGCAGCATTCACCGCGTAGACATGCGCGTCTCGGCAACCGACGTACACCGTGTCGCCAACGACCGCGGGCGATGACTGAAAGCCGACCTGGTTGTGCTTGTCCGGATCCTCGCCGGTCTTGAACCGCCACCTCTGGCGACCGGTCTCGGCATCGATCGCGTAGAGATAACTGTCCCAGCTGCCGACATAGACCGTGCCCGCCGCGATCGCGGGCGACGCGTGGATCACGTCATGAGTCGCGAACTTCCAGCGCAGCGCGCCGGTCCCGGCGTCGAGCGCGTAGAGGTTGCCGTCGCCGCTGCCGATGTAGACGACACCGCCGCTGATCGCGGGCGACGACTCGAGCAGGTCCCACGGATCCGGCATCGTTTGCGTCGCGGGGCGAATGCCGTGAATGCCTTTGGCTTCGAACCGACGCTCGCCCGCGGTCGCGAACTTCCAGCGCAGCTTGCCGGTGTCGGCCGCGATCGCGTAGACGTTGCCGTCGCGGCTCGCGACGTAGACCAGTCCGCCGGCGACCGCAGGCGATGACCCGACCGGGCCTTCGGTGTCGTATTGCCAGCGCAGCGCACCCGTGCGCGCGTCGAGCGCGTAGAGCGAGCCGTCATCGCTGCCGATGTATACGACGCCGCCGCTAAGCGCAGGCGACGCGAGCACCGGGCCCTTCGTCGCGAACGACCACTTCAGTGCCGGGGCGGTGCGCGGCCCTTGCGACGCGAACAATCCGGTATGCGCGGCGTCGCCGTGGAACATCGCTTGCGCGGGTGCCGGCGTGGCATCGCGCGGTGCGGCCATGCAGGCGGCCGCAAGTAGCGTCGCGAGCACTCGCACGGCTGGCATGCGTCGTTCTACCATCGAGTCATCGCGAGCCACGTGAGTACCGGGATGATCTTTCGCCAGCTCTTCGACCAGGCCTCGAGCACGTACACGTATCTGCTTGCCGACGAGCAGACGCACGAAGCCGTGCTGATCGACCCGGTGTTCGAGCAACATCTGCGCGATGCCGCATTGCTTCGCGAGCTCGGGCTCGTGCTGCGCTATACGCTCGACACGCATTGCCATGCCGACCACGTCACCGGCGCGTGGCTGATGAAAGCGGCGGCCGGCAGCGAGATCGCCCTGTCCGCGGTGTACGAGGCCACGCATGTCGACCGCCCGCTGTGCCACGGCGATACGATCCGGTTCGGCGCGCAACTGCTCGAAGTGCGCGCGACGCCCGGCCACACCGCGGGATGCCTGACGTTCGTCACCGCCGATCGCACGAAAGCGTTCACCGGCGATGCGTTGCTCGTGCGCGGCGCCGGCCGCACCGACTTTCAGCAAGGCGACGCGCGCACGTTGTTCCGCTCGATCCACGAGCAACTGTTCACCCTCGACGATTCCTGCGCGGTCTATCCCGGTCACGACTACGAAGGCCGTACCGCGACGACGATCGGCGAGGAACGTCGCCACAACCCGCGGATCGGCGGCGGCGCACGCGAAGAGGACTTCGTCGGCTACATGACGAACCTCGGTCTGCCTCATCCGAAGCAGCTCGCAATCGCGTTGCCGGCTAACCTGCGCGCCGGACAGCCCGAGCGCGGCGGCGGTCCGGTGGTCGCGACGTGGGGCCCGGTCGTCGTGACCTACGCGGGAATGCGAGACATCGCAGCGGAATGGGTCGCGACCCATCGCGACGAGGTTTACGTCGTCGATGTTCGCAGCGCGCCGGAGTTCACCGGCGAGCTCGGTCACGTGTGCGGTGCGCAGCTGCTCCCGCTCGACGAGCTGCGCGCGCGTCTCGGCGACGTACCGACCGATCGCCCGGTCATCGTGGTGTGCCAGACCGGCGCGCGCTCGGCGATGGGCGCTGCGATTCTTGCGAAGGCCGGAGTGACCCGCGTCGCGAGCCTGGCCGGCGGGATGATCCGGTGGCGCGAGCTCGGGCTGCCTCGCGAATAGTCAGCGCAATCGAAACAGCCGCGCGACGCCAAGCGTCGCCGACAGCTCGAGCCGCGAGTCCGCATCACCGAGGCGATGCTCGCCGGCGGCGAGGTCGAACGTGAAAGCCCAATGCGGGCTCATCGCGAACCAGATCCCGGCGCGACCACTCGCGGTCCAGCCGGTCGCGTCCCACGGCGTGTAGCCGCCGATCGCGGTCAGCTGCACTGCGGCGAGGCCACCCGCGAACGGTTGGCGCAGCGCGACCGCGAGGTCGAGATCGACCGGCGCCTGCCGCGGCTCGAAGCTGAGCCATGGGCCGACCAGCACATGATGACCGAGCGGGAACAACGCGCCGACCGCCGCGACGCCGGTGCCATGGTTCGCGCCGCTGTCCCGGATCGCACCGCCGCCGAGCTCGAGCCGAACCTGCATGCGATCGACGGCTGCGTATCCCGACGGTGCCGCTGCTTCGCCGGTAGTGCCGACCGTGCGATCGAGGATCGCGAGCAGCTCGGGCGTACTCACGCGATCGTCTTTGACCGAGGCGATGTTGCGGTACGCGATGCGACCGTCGCGCCCGATCACGGTGACGCCCGGCAGCGCCGCCGCATCCGACGACATCCCTGCATAGGCTCGCGACACCGCACCATCGGCGTCTGACAGCAGCGGAAACCAGATGCCGAGATCCGCCGCGAACGAGCGCGAGTCCTCGGGCGCGTCGAGGCTGATCGCGAGCAGGGTCACGCCGCGCGTGCGGAACGCCGCTTGATTACGGGCCAGCTCGCCGAGCTGGTACTTGCACCAAGGTCACCAATAGCCGCGATAGAACACGAGTGCGACCGGGCCACGTGCCACCTCGTCGGCGAGCGTGACGGTGCGGCCATCCTGCGCCGGCAGCGAGAACGGCGGCGCGACCGACCCGACAGTGACCGTCGCGGTCGAGACGATGTGCAGGGACGTTACACAACCGGAAGCGGCGATGGCGTAGAGGGGGTTGCGCACGCCGCTAGTGTCTCACGAAGCACCGGCGACGCCGCGAAGCGCAGGCAACCGTTCTCGCGACCGGTCGCTCGTACTACCGAGCGAGTATCTCGAAGTCGTGATCGCGAAGAAGTAGCAATAATGGGACTTGTCGCGACCGCTCGGGCGTATCAAGACTCTCGGCGGAACGTGATGAATCGGATCCCTTGGTACGTGTGGACATCGCTCGCCTCGGTGAGCTGCATCGTCCTCGGCGTGTACTGGGACATCTCGTGGCACATGTCGATCGGCCGCGACTCGTTCTGGACGCCGGCGCACCTCGCGATCCAAGCGGGCGGCATCATCTCGGGCGTCTCGGGCACGTACTTGATCCTGTCGACGACGCTGCGCAAGCGCCCCGGCGGGATCGCGGTCTGGGGCTTTCGCGGCCCGCTCGGCGCATTTCTCGGCGTGTGGGGCTCGGCGACGATGGTCGTGTCGGCGCCGTTCGACAACTGGTGGCACTCGGCCTACGGCCTCGACGTCCGGATCTTGAGCCCGCCGCACACGGTGTTGACGACCGGCGTGCTCGGGGTCGCGGTCGGCGCGGTGCTCGTCATCGTCGCGACGCTCAACGGCGCGACCGGGCCGGTGCGCGAGCGGCTGCGCATGCTGATGCTCGTGATCGGCGGCGAGATCCTCGTGCTGGCGATGATCGCGATCCTCGAGATGACGTTCCGCGCGAACCTGCACCGCGCCGAGCCGTATCGCGCGGTCGCGATCGTCGCACCGATCGTCCTGCTTGCGATCGCGCGCGTGTCGGATCATCGCTGGGGCGCGACCGCGGTCGCCGCGGTCTACACCGGGTTCATGATCGTCGCGCTGTGGATGTTCGCGCGCATTCCAGCGGAGCCGAAGCTCGGCCCGGTGTACCAGCCGATCACGCACCTCGTACCGCTCGAGTTTCCCCTGCTCGTGATCGCGCCGGCGCTGCTGTTCGATGTCGTCGGCGCGCGACTCCACGCGTGGCCGCGCTATCGGCTCGCGATCGTGCTCGGCGCGATCTTCGTCGTCGCGCTCGTCGCGGTCGAGTGGCCGTTCGCCGAGTTCTTGAACAGCGAGCCGAGCCGCACGTGGGTGTTCGGCACCGACTACTTCCCGTACTTCGAGCGGCCGGAGTGGGCGAGCGCGCGCCATCAGTTCCTGTCGACCGGTCCGTTCGCGCGCGGCATCGCGGAAGCGGTCGTCGCGGCGATGGCCGCATCGTGGCTCGGGCTCGCACTCGGCGACGCGATGCGCAAGGTGCGGCGATGAAGCGCTTGCTCGTCGCGCTCGCGATCGTGCTCGCCGTGCCGGCGGTCGCCGACGCCCACGTCGGCAGCCCCGACGTGTTCTACGAAGGCGACGCGGGCCCGTATCATCTGTTCGTTACCGTCCGCGTCCCGCAGGTCATCCCCGGCGTCGCGACGATCGAGATCCGCAGCTCGTCGCCCGAGCTCACCGGCTTGGCGGTCGTACCGATGCAGCTGACCGGCCCGGGCTCGCAGCTGCCGCCGACCGCGGATCCGGCGACGCGCTCGGTCGACGATCCGCAGTTCTTCACCGCGAGCTTGTGGTTGATGGAGCGCGGCTCGCTGCAGGTGCGGATCACCGCGACCGGCTCGCGCGGCGAAGGCGTGCTCGCAGTGCCCGTGCCGGCGGTCGCGCTGCGCACGCTGGCGATGGATCGCGGCCTCGGCGGCTTGCTGTTCGGCCTGATGCTGCTGCTCGCGCTGTCGCTGATCGCGATCGTCGGTGCGGCGGTGCGCGAGGCGACGTTGCCCGCGGATGCCCCTCGCCCGTCGGCGCGGCGGGGCCGCATCGCGCTCGCGCTCGCCAGCGTTGTCGTCGCCGGCATCATCGCGTTCGGCAACTGGTGGTGGACCGCCGAGGCCGATGCGTACGCGAAGACGGTCTATCAGCCTTGGCAGCTCGAGCCAAAGCTCGATGGCTGCGCGCTCACCGTCCCCGCGCGGATCGGTGACCTGATGGAGGATCACGGTCACCTGATGCACTTGTTTCTGGTCCGCACGCCCGGACTCGATCAGCTCGCCCACTTGCACCCCGAGCGCAGCGACAACGGCGACTTCGTGCAAGTACTGCCTGCGCTGCCCGCCGGCCACTACCAGCTGTTTGCCGACGTCGTCGCAGGCGGCGGCTTTCCGGTCACCGGCGTCGGCGAGATCGACTTGCCCGAGCACGCGTGCGATCGACCGAGCGGTGATGACACGACGTGGGGCGGCGCCGCGCTCGGTACCGTCACGACCAACACCGCTGCGCTCGACGACGACGCGAACATGATCTGGGACCGTCCGACGACGCTGCGCGCCGGCGAGGCGCTCGAGCTGCAGTTTCGCGTCGCAGATCACAATGGCCAGCCGGTCACCGATCTCGAGGCGTACATGGGCATGGCCGCGCATGCCGAGATCGTGCGCTCGGATCTCAGCGTATTCGCGCACGTTCATCCCGATGGCTCGGTCGCGATGCCGGCGCTCGAGCTCGCTCGTGGCGGGATGGACATGGCGCACATGCCGGGGATGCAGACCACCGGGTCGATCTCAGCTGCGCTGAAGTTCCCGTACGGCTTCCCGCAACCGGGGATGTATCGAATCTTCGTGCAGGTGAAGCGCGGCGGGCGGATCGAGACCGCGGCGTTCGACGCAAGAGTGCGATAATCGCGAACGCCCATGCGCCGACCGCTCTTGCTACTCGCGGTGCTCGCATGTTCACGACGTCCGGCGCCAACGGGCGATCTCCGTGAGGCGACGTGCATCGGACCCGCCGATGCGGCGCACTTC
>CAZDGY010000149.1:0-9917 GCA_964504685.1 uncultured Kofleriaceae bacterium
CTTCGCGTCGTCACCGAGCGCATGCCGGTAGTAGATCGCGTCGCGGATGGCTTCCGACGCGTCGCGCTCGCCTGCGAACCGGGTCGCATACGTCTCCAACCAGCTTGCCGCCTCGTCGAGCTTGCCGACCTGCGAGGCGAGTCGGGCTGCGTGCTGCATCGCTTTCGCAGCAAGCCGCGATCGCGGGAACCCGGCGCTCAAGGTGCGAAACGCCGCAGTCGCTGCATCGGGGCTGCGGCCTTGTTCGAAGCAGACGCCGGCATTGAAGGCAAGCTCGTCGGCGTCGCTCGCGGTTGGTGCGAGCCGGAACGCGTCGAGAAATGCCGTGCCGCACGCGATGAACAGAGACGGGTCGTGCCCGGCGACCGCCGCCATTTCTTGCTGCTCCGCGCGCCGCCTTGCGTCCGACCGCGGGTCGGCATGCGCTGCAACCACGGTGCAACAAATCATCGTCGCGACGGTTCCGCGCATCCCGCTTGGACAACTGGCGCGGCGATCGGTTGCGACTAAGGTGGGAGCGTGATGCCGAGCTGAGCGCATTGCGATCGCACGCTGCTGCGCTCGTCGGTGAGGCGGCCGTACAGCTTTTCGGCGGTGGCTTGATCCTTCTTGCTGCATGCGCAGGTCACCATCGCGGGCTTGACCGCGCCCATCGCGGCACCGGCTTTGCCTGCGACCGAGCACGTGCCACGCAGCGCGGTGTCCTTCACCGCCGACAGCGTGCCCTTCGCGAGGGCACCGATCCCGAAGCCGTGCGACTCCGCCGGCGCCGGCGCTGGTGCCGGCTGAGCAGCGGTCGGCGTCGTTTTGACCGGCGGCGGCGCGGTTCTATGCGCGGGCGAGGAGTGGACACCGGCGTCGCGCGAGACCGCTGCACCCGCATCGGGTGCGATCGCCGCGATCTGAGCGGCATCTTGTGGCACCACAGCAGCGTCGGCCGGAGCCCGCGCTACTTGCTCCTGCTTCGCGCCACCGAGCGCACCGGCGAGCGCTATGCCGACGATCGTCACGACGCCGAGCGCGACCGCGACCCACGGCCACCGCCGTCGCCGCGGTGGAGCGAACGGCTCGGGTTCAAAAGGAGCGCTGATCGCGGGCGCCGGTGCGAGCGTGCCGGCCGTCGCGGCGAAACCGAGCGCGCCCGAGGCGTTCGCGACAATCTGCGCCTCGCCGACTCCGATCTGACCGATCGCTGCGAGGTGACTCCACGACGACGGTCCGCCGAACGGCACGAGCGCAGCGGCGAGCTCGGCGACCGAGTCATAGCGCCGCTCGCGATCTTTTTCGAGACACCGCCAGATCACGGCGCACAACGCCGGGTCGACATCGAGCGGTTCGGGCGCGCCGGTCGACACGCGAATCGCGATCTCTGCGAACGACGGCGCTGGAAACGGCAGCCGGGACGACAACAGCTGATACAGCGTGACGCCGAGCGCCCAGATGTCGGTGCGCAGATCGACATCGCGCGCCGAGAAGATCTGCTCGGGTGACATGTACGGCGGCGAGCCCATCGGGCTTTGCTGCGTTTGGTGCATGCTGGTTTCGTCGAGCGCCTTCGCGATGCCGAAGTCGAGCACCTTGACGAGCGGCCCACCGTCGAACCGCCTCGTGATGAACAGGTTCGCGGGCTTGAGATCGCGATGGATGATTCCGGCGTGATGGGCCTCGGCGACCGCGATGCATGCCTGCATCACGTATTCGACGGCGGTCGTGATCGGCAGCGGCTTGGCCGCAACGGCATGTTCGAGATCAGAGCCCTGCAGCATCTCCATCACGATGTAGGGCGCACCGTCATCCATGCGGCCGACGTCGGTGACGCGGCAGACGTTGTCGGTCTTGAGGTTTACGACCGAGCGCGCTTCGCGCAAGAACCTCTCGACGATCGCCGGCGTCTGCATATGGTCGCGCAGCAGCTTGATCGCGACGCGATGGCCGAGCTCGACGTGAGTTGCCGCGACGACCACGCCCATGCCACCGGAGCCGAGGATCGCATCGACCCTGAATCTGCCGCCGATGACGGTACCGACCGCAACCATCATCCCGATCATAAACCGAGCTGTGGTCGCAGGCCCGTGAACGGGGGCCCTCGGTCGCTGTTCACGCCCTCGATCAGCTACCCTTGACGGGTGTACGCACGGTTAGCGCTCGCCGTCGCTTTGACTGGATGCGCGTCGTGGCTACCCGCGCCGGCGCCGGTTCACACGCTCGCGACTCGCGCATATCCCGACAAGCAAGCGCGCTGCTTGCTCGTGTTGTTGCCCGGGATGGGCGATTCCGATACCGACTTTCGCGACCACGGGTTCATCGACGCGATTCGCGCGCGCCAGATCTCGGTCGACACGATCAGCGCGAACCTGACGCTCGGCTACTACGCGCGCCAGACCCTGTTCGAGCGGATCGAGACCGACATCCTCGTGCCGGCCCGCGCGGCGGGCTATAGCCAGATCTGGTTCGGCGGCGTCTCGATGGGCGGGCTCGGCTCGGCGCTGGTCGCGGAGCGCCACGCGAAAGAGCTCGCGGGCGTGATCCTGATCGCGCCTTACCTCGGCGACAACGACCTGCTGACCGAGATCGCTCGCGCGGGCGGTGTGGGCAGCTGGCAACCTCCCGCGACGATCCCGAAGCAGGATTACCAACGCGAGCTATGGCGATGGTTGAAGGGCGTGACCGAGCAGCCCGACACCGGGCCGGCGATCTATCTCGCCGCAGGCGATCGAGACAAGCTCGCGCTTGCTCATCATCTGCTCGCGCCGCGGTTACCGAAGGACCGCGTGTTCCACACCCACGGCAATCATGACTGGGGGCCGTGGTCGGTGCTGTGGGCCGACTTTCTCGATCACTCCGACTTTCGGACGCGCTGCGCCGAGCAGTGAGTTACTTCCAGTCGAGCGGCGGCGTACAGCTATCGCCCCCGCCGCCCTGGTAACACGCGAGCACGCGATCGGAAGCCGCGGGCGTGAGGCCGTTGAGCACCGGGCAGATCTTCCTGCCTGCGTCGGCGGAAGTGCACGCATCGGCCGCCGGCGTGTGGCGAGTTGTCGAGAACACGCAGGCTTCTTCCGAGTCGTGATCACATGACGCCGACGTGACGCAAGCGCCGACCTCGCGTGCCCACGCCGCGCTCCACACCGGCGGTGATCGCACCGGGAGCGTCGCGCACCGCGACATGCACGCCGGCTTGTCATGGTGACAGCCTTCGCGATGATGGCACTCGGCCTCGCACACGATTCGCGCGGCGTCACCGTCGTCGGCACGCGTCCCGGGTTGCGATCCGCTACACGAGACGACCACCGCGATGACGAGGAATCGCATGCGGCGATGATCGCACGTTTACTTCCAGTCGAACGCCGGCCTGCAGTCATCGCCACCGCATCGGCCGCGGGCGGTGCCGGGTGGTTGCGACGGGGCGCCGGGATTCCGATCAGACGATGCCGTGCCCGGTCGCGCGACGCACGACGGTCTCCAGCTCCCGACCGGCGACACTGTCGCGCACGGCAGCGATGTCATCCGCGGGCAGCGCGATGCAACGGTCGGCATCCGGCGCGGCCTCGACCGCAAAACCGCGATCGGTCGCCGCGTCACTCGCGGTAATCGCGTAGAACGTGCCGGTGCCACCGAGCTTACCCACGATGCGGAACGCGGCCGCGATGACGCCGCGAAACGCGAGCCAGCTCTCACTGTCGTTCGCGACCAAGGCCCGGACCCGAACGTAGTGGTTCGCGATCTCGACCTCGGACAGCTGCTCCGCCGCTAGCAACTCGAGCAACTCGAGCACGTTCGGTTCGTAGCGCCGACGATGCTGTTGATCGAACACCCATTGGCTCGGCCAGTCCTGCCAGATCGAGATCGACGGCACGGTAGCGAGCCAGAGATCGATCTCGTGGCCCGGGAACTGCGCGTCGCCGAGATAGACGACAGGATCGACGGCCATCGGGTCGCGCGCTACTTCGCTTTGGCGACCGGACAGCCGAATCGCGTCACGCGCAGCGCGCCGAACACCGCGACGCCCTTGTTGGTGTCGTCTGCGGCACCGACCGTCGCGCTGTCGTCGCGGGCACTGCCGAGGTGCGCGGTGCACTGCGCCTCGATTTCGATCTTGCCCATCACCGTGACGTTCGCGCGGAAGCAGTACCAGCCGTTCGGGTTCGCGACCCGGATCGTGCTCTTGCCCATCACGTTCACCGCGGGCTTGACCATGACGAGCACGGGCTTGTCGGTCGGCTTGTCGTTGTCGGCGTTGCCCGACGATCCGATGCCGAACACTTTGACGCCGGTCCCGAGGACCATGGCCGCGGGCGTGCCTTTCTTGAACGGCGAATCCTTGCCCCACGATGCAATGCACTGGTCGATCGAGTCCTGATCGTCGGCAAAGCTGGTGCTCGAGAACAACATGATCGCGATCGCTAGGAAGATTGCTCGGGTCATATCGGCTCCTTGACGGTGACCCTTCATAGATCATCGCGAGCCCGGCGGCGAGCGATCTTTAACTAGTCGTCGGCGGTATTCAGCGGCGCCATTAATAGTCCGACGTCCGTCCGCAATAGTACGGTCGCTTTCGATGGAGCTCGTCAACGCCATCGTGCTACCGAGGGCTATGGCGACGCTCGAAATCAAGACCGGATTCTTCCCGCTCGCGTTCTTCTTGTTCTTCTGCACGCCGACGATCGAGATCGACGGCAGGCCGGAACGCCGAAGCTGGGGCCGCAGTACGTTCGAGGTGTCGCCCGGCACGCACCGCGTGAAGATCTACTTCGGCTATCTGTTCAAGCCGCAGTGCGGCGCGAACGAGATCGACGTCACGGTCGCCGATGGTGCGAACGCGAGGATCAATTACTGGATGCCTCCGTGGATGTTCGCGCGCGGTTCGCTCAAGGTCGAACAGCATCAGCTCCCCGCCGCGATCGTGCAGCGCTAGAGTCGTCGCGTCTACGGGTTCTTCGTGCAGGTCTGTCCGGCGCCGCATACGAGCGTGCAGGTCGGCGCGCCATTGCAGTTCAGCGTGCAGTCACCCTCGTCGCAGCTCGTGATGCTGCACGACTGCGCGCCAGTGCAAGTGAGAGTGCAATCACCTTGCGCGCAGTCCATCGCGCAGTTCCCGCTCGTGCACGTTTCGACGCAGTTGCCTTCCGGGCAGCTCGACACACACGATGTCGTCCCCGTGCAACTCTGCATGCAATCGCCCTGCGGGCACACGGTCGAGCACGACGAGTTGGTGGCGCACGTGTAGACGCAGTCGACCCCGAGCGCGCACGTGTCGCTGCACGTCGCGTTTGCGGGGCACGCACAGTCCGCGCCGTTGCACGCGAATCCGTTGCCGGTTGCGCTATCGGCGCCGCCCGACTTGTTCCCACCGCCGCACGCGGCGACGAACGCCAATACCAACGTGACGGCTGCGGACAGACAAGTGCGCGACGAGCTCATCCGTCGCGTATACAGCAAGCGACGTGCAGACTGCCCAGCAATCGAGCGCTCGACGCAGATCCACGACGCGATTCGCTGAGCGGTTGATGGATGCCGGCGGCGCGGTGAAGTCGCACGCGATATCGCTGAAACTCGCGCGTGGCTCGGGGGTCGTATCGGGATGAAGCAGCTCGTCTTTGCCGCCACGATCTTCGCCCTGTCGTTCGGCCTCCATCGCACGGCTCGGGCCTGCGAGCGTGAGATCGTATTCGATCACTTCTCGGTCTTCGATGCGGCCGCGACGGTCCTCGTCGTGCGAGGCCGCGAGGAGCCGGCCGACAAGAGCGACCCGGCGCCTCCCGCACACACGTGGCGCGCACGGATCGCGGTGGAAAAGCAGCTCAAAGGCACGCCGACTAAGGAGCTCGTGATCGACGTCCCCGATTGCTGCGCATGCGGTGGCGATATCCGCCCGGGATTCCGCACGATCGTGATGCTCGACGCCCACAACGATTTCGTCGCCGGCATGGACGGCTCGATCTACGCACACGACAGCCGGTTGTGGATCGACACGCTCGCGAGTTGGAGCAAGCTCACCAGCACGACCGAGCGCGCAAGCTTTCTAGCCGCCGCGGTGATTGCGGGCGGCGACGTCGGCGCGCAGGCCGCGATCGCGCTCGCCGAACGACCGGAGCTGGCAGCCGCGCTTACCCCCGAACAAGTAGCCCGGCTCCTAAAGATCGTGCGAAACGAGGACGATTCGCTGCTGCCGCTCGCGCTGGCGCGCTTGCGCGTGCCCGGTTTGATCGACGCGCTCCACAAGTCGCACGGCCTGCTGTACCTCGAACCCGCACTCGCGATCGCGGCGAGCACCGAGTTCGAATCGCTGACCGATCCGGCCAAGCTCGCCGATGCAATCACCAAGCTCGCCGATCTCGGAGGGCCGCGCGCGGCTGCCGCATTGGACCGCTGCGAACGCGTGCGCAACATGCACCTCGCTCTGATCCAGAGCTACGCGCGCCCCAGGGTCGGCAAAGACGAATGGCTGGTGTTCGCCGCGGCATGCCGCAGCGGCAAGGCAACGCCGATGTGGTGAGGCGCCTACGCCGGCTACGTCGTGCGCGCGAGCTGCGAGAACAGGTCGCGCACCGCCGGCGCGACCTCCGCGGGCTCGGCCGGGCCGCCGCCGTAGCGGCGGACGATCGCGACGAGCTCATCGCCGAAACGAGCGACCCGGTTCGGGCCCAAGCCCGGAATCCGAGCCAGCGCCGCGAGCGAGTCTGGGCGATCGCGATCGATCGCGATGATCACGCTGCGCTGGAACACCATGTAGGCCTTCCATCGCAGCTGGCGCGCCATCCGGTTGCGAAACCGGTCGAGCTCGACCGTGATGCTGCTCGTGCGGGAGCCGTCGCGGCCGCGTCGCGCGTGCGTGGTTCGGGGAGCGCGCGACGTTGCCGCGGAGGGCAGGGCGACGGTCGGATACTTTCGCCCGCGTCGCACGAGCCGTCGCTCGCGAATCAGCGACTCGATCGTCGCCGCGATGTCCGGCTCCGAGAACGCGGCGAGCGCGCCGTGCTGCGCGAGCCGATCGAGCCCGTTCACGACGACCGGCTTGGCCTGGCTGCCGCGCAGCGCCTTCGCGAGCGTGCCTTTGCCGACCGCGCGGCCATGCGCCGCGAGCGCTGCCAAGATGATCTGCTGCTCAGCCGAGCCGAGCGCGGATGCGGGCAGCTCGGCCATCGTCTCGGCTTCACCCGCGGGATCGCGACACGCATCGCAGCGTTCGCATGCCGGCTGGTCGTCGCTGCCGGTGAAGTGCGCGCACAGCACGCGCTGGCGACACGACCGGGTCGTCGCGTAGCTCGCGACCGCGTGCAGCGATTCCTCGAGGAGCGCGAGTCGATTGCCGGTCGCGCCGTGCTGGACGATCCGGCGCTGCGTCATCAGATCGCCCGCGCCGAACAGCAGCAGGCAATGCGCCGGCTCACCATCGCGGCCCGCGCGTCCGGCCTCTTGGTAGTACGCCTCGAGGCTGCCTGGCGCCCCGAAATGCACGATCACGCGCACGTCCGGATAGTCGACGCCCATCCCGAACGCGTTGGTCGCGACGAGCACGCGCATCCGTCCGAGCGAGAACCCCGATTGCGCGCGCTCTCTCGCGAGCGCAGTGCGCCCGGCGTGATAGTGACCAGCCGCGAAGCCGGCGCTCTTCAACGACGCGGCGACGTCCTCGGCCTTCTTGCGCGTGCTGCAGTACACGATGCCGCGTCCGGCACCGGTGCGGCTGCGCAGGCCGGCCCGGTCGAGCGCGTCGATTGTCGCGGCCAGTCGCGCCTGATCGCCGCCGGACTTTGGACCGAGCTGCGCGACCTCGAACGCGAGGTTCGGCCGGCGAAAGTCGCCGCGGATCGCCACCGGCGTCCTCAGCTCGAGCGCGCTCGCGATCTCGGCGAGCACGCGAGGCGTCGCGGTCGCGGTCAGCGCGATCATCGGCACGTTCGCGACCGCGCGCAGCTCGGCGAGCCGCATGTACTCGGGGCGGAAGTCGTGTCCCCATTGGCTCACGCAGTGTGCCTCGTCGATCGCGATCATCGCGATCCGCGCACGGCCGAGCAGGCGCTTGAACCCGTCGAGCACGGCGCGCTCCGGCGACACGTACAACAACGCGAGCTCGCCGCGGACGAGGCGCCCGATCGTCTCGCTGCGCGCCGACTCCTCGCACTGGCTGTGTAGGGCCGCGACCGCGACGCCGCCGCCCGCGAGCGCGCTCACCTGATCGTTCATCAATGCGATCAGCGGCGAGATGACGATCGTCGTGCCCTCGCCGCGCCGTGCGCGCACGATCGCCGGCACCTGGTAGCACAGCGACTTCCCCGCGCCGGTCGGCAGCAGGACGAGAGCGTCGCGGTTCGCGAGCAGCGCGTCGACCGCCTCGCGTTGGCCGTAGCGAAACGCGTCGTGGCCGAACACGTCACGCAGGACCTCGAGCGCGCTCATCCCCACCGGTAGCACGAGGGTCTGTCAGTCGCTGGCCGCGGGAACTGACGAGGCTTCGTCAGCCGATGTTCGTGGAGGCGAGTGACATCCAGTTGCGCCGCCCACGCTCGCCGCGTTACGAGCCAGGCGTGCGCTACCTGATCGTCGCGATCGCGCTAGCTGGATGCAGCGGCTCGCCGAAATGCGGCGATGGGGTCACCGCGTCGCAGCTGACGATCCAGAGCGCCGACATGACGGTCGTCGTCACCACCCATCCGTACTCGCTCACCGTGCTCGATGCGAACGGCAACCCGCTCGTAGCGGACGGCGCGCTCGGCTGGACGTCGGGGACGATGGGCATCCAGAAGGCGCTCTACAACGGCTACTTCTCGTTCTATCCGACGTTCGATCCGTGGCGCGCCAGCTTCGATGTCGTCGCCGAAACCCAGACCGATCAAGAGCTCGACGTCACGCTCCGCGGCAGCGACGACGAGTGCCTTACGGTGTCGCACGTGATTCGCGCGGGCGCGCTGCGCGTCGAGGCGCATCGCAGCGGCAGTGAGCCTCGGGCGTGGCAGATCGGATTCTCATCACCTGCGGACGAGGGCTTCCTCGGCCTGGGCGAGCGCTACGATCACGTCGATCACCGCGGGTTCGCGGTCTACAACTGGCCCGAAGAGGGCGGGCTGACGATGGGCGAGGCAGTGCCACCGTCGGACACCAACCCGTACCCGAACGGCGGCACGATGACGTACTACCCGGTGCCGTTCTTTCTCTCGACCATCGGCTACGGGTTCTGGCTCGACACCACGTACTTCAACCAGTTCGAGCTCGCATCGGAGTCCGACGACGCGTGGCGCGCGTGGGAGGTCGGCCCGACCCTCGCGTTCGAGATCTACACGCCGGTCGCGGGCGATCCTCGGCCTTGGCCGCTGCAAGTGATCGACACGTTCACCGCGAAGACCGGGCGTCCGATGATTCCGCCGGACTGGAGCTTCGGACCGCGGCGCCGGATCGATCGCGGCAACATGATCGGCGCGGTCTCCGAGCTCCAAGCGATGCGCGATCAAGGCCTCGCGATCACCTCGGCCGACGACACACTGCACTTCGCACCGAACGGCGACGACCTCGGCAACGAAGCGGTGCTGAGCGCGTGGGTGCAGTCGGCCACTGCGCTCGGCTACAAGATGATCGGCTACTACAACCCGTACTTCTCGAGTGATCCGACCAGCCCGCTTGCGAACGTCACCGCGACCGGCGTGGCGAACGATTACTTCTTGAAGGCCAAGGACGGCACGCCCGGCGAGGTCACGTTGATCAGCGGACAGGCGCTCACGGTCTACACCCTCGACCCGACGTTTCCCGACGCGGTCGCGTACTTCACCAGCCAGTTCCAGCGTGCGCTCGATCTTGGCTACGCGGGCTGGATGTACGACTTTGGCGAGTACGTGCAGCCCGACTGGACGTCGCACGATGGCTCGACCGGGTACTCGCTGCACAACGAATTCCCCGTGCTCTACGACCAGGCGGCGCACGAC
>CAZDGY010000150.1:0-9889 GCA_964504685.1 uncultured Kofleriaceae bacterium
GGATCATGTTGAAGGCGCTCGCGTTCCATCGCGCCGATCGGTTTCAGACCGCGCGCGACCTGCAGCACGAGCTCGGCAGATTCCAGCTCGAGTGGGGTCAGAAATCCGGTGTGCTGATCGACAACGGCCAGCTTGCCCAGCAGCTCGCGTTGCTCGCACCGCCCGATGCGCGGGTCGTCACCGCGCGCCCGCCGGCCGAAGGCGATGGTGTGCCCTCCGCGGTGCACGACGACGCGTCGGCGCCCGTCGTGTTCCCGAATGCGAGCGGCCCGATCAGCAAGAGCGAGCTACCGAGCGGCAACTACCCGCGGCCGCCGACGCCAACCCCGATCCCTTCGAACACGCCCGGCGCGCGAGAGAGCCGCGAGCGCAAGTACGTCTACGTGCTGCAAGGCGTGCTGCGCGGGATGAGCGCACTCGAGCACAAGCTCGGTCATGCCGGCGCCGCGCGGTTGGTCAACGAGTTCTACAAGGTCGCGCAAGGCGTCGCGTACAAGCACGACGCGTTGCTCGACGTCCCGAAGCTACCGGCCGACGGCAAGGACGTCCCGGTCGCCGAGCTCGCGACGGGTACGACCGGCGGTGAAACGATCGTCCGGCTGGTCGTCGGGCTGCCGATCGCGAGCGAAGACGATGCCGGCCGTGCGATCCAGCTCGCGCTCGCGCTCGTCGACGCGCTCGATGGCATCGGCTCGGATGTCGAGCCCGAGCTGCGACTCGCGCTCGCGGTCCAGCGCGGCGTCGCGTTGGTCAAACCCGATCCGCGGCGCGGCAAACCCGCGCGACCGGGCGACGAAGGCCCGGTGTTCGAGATCGAGGAGTCGACCGCGGCATTCGCGCAAAAGCTCGCACGGCAGGCGCGCGGCGCGGAGATCCTGGTCGGCGGTCGCGTGTACCGCGCGGCGCGAGCGGAGTGGACGTTCGAGGCGTTGCCGGCGATCGACCTGCCCGAAGATCTGATCTCGCCGACCGGATCGCGTACGTCGGCCGACGAGGACACCGATCCGGGCGTCAAGCGCGCGCGGGTGTTCCGGCTGCGCGGCCCCAAAGAGCGGGCGCAACGGCTGCGCGAGAGCCGCGATCTCGTCCGCCTGCACGGTCGCGACATCGAGCTCAAGGCACTGCGCGATGCGTGGCGCGACGTGTTGGTGTCGCGGCGCAAGCGCCAGCTCGTGATCGTCGGCGATGCCGGCGTCGGCAAGCGCTCGCTGGTCCGCACGTTCCTCGACGGCGTGGCACCGAGTGAAGCGGTCGTCATCCGCACCCACGCGCGGGTCGGCACCGCGATGACTCCGTACGGCGTGATCGCGGATCTCGCACGCGAGGTGTTGGGCCTCGCCGAAGATGCCGAGCCGCACGAGGTCGAGCGCCGGCTGCTCAAGATCATTCCGCTGATCTATGGCGCCGAGGCGCAATCGCGCGAGGCGACGACCGCGCTCCAGCTGTTCGGCATGTTGCTCGGCGCGAAGGGCGCATCGCCAGCGGCCGAGGTCGATGCAGACACGCGGCGCCAGGCGATGCTGCAGACGCTGATCCGCGTCGAGCGCCAGCTCGAAGGCGACAAGCCGGTGATCCTCGTCGGCGAAGACATTCACTGGACCGATCAAGACAGCCAGGAACTGTTCGCGGCGCTGCTCAAGGTCGACACGCCGCGGCCGCTGTTCGGCGTGATGACGACGCGGCCCGAGCCGCGGATCTTGAAGCTGCTCAAGGACCTCGGCACCGAGATCGTTCAGCTCGACGAGCTGCCGAACGAAGCGCGGCGCGAGATGCTGGCCGAACGGTTCGTGCCCGGCCACGACATCACCGAGCTCGCGGAGCAAGTCGTCGCGCGCGCCGGCGGCAACCCGTTCTTCGTCAACGAGCTGCTCGATGCGCTGGTCGAGCGCGGCATCCTCGTGGCCGACGGCGACGACGGCGAGTTCCCCGGCTTGCTGCGCTGGATCAAGCGCGATGCGCCGCTCTCGGTGCCGAGCACGATCGAGGATCTGATCGTCGGCCGAGTCGACGCCCTGCCGACCGCCGAGCGCGATGCGCTGATCCACGCAGCGGTGCTCGGCCGTCACGTCTCGGCGACAACGCTCGCGGCTTTGCTAGGACGACCGGTGAGACTCGAGCTCGACGAGCTGGTCCGTCGCGGCTTGCTGTCGCCGGTAGACGGCGAGTACCGGTTCAAGAACGACATGACGATGACCGTCGCGTACGGCCTGATCTCGGTCGACGCGCGCGTCCAGCTCCATCGCGCCGCCGCCGCGCGGATCGCGGGCGCCGCCGGCTATCGCAGCGGCCAAGACGACGCGTTCATCGCGCGCCACCTCGAGCTCGCCGGCGACGACCTCGCCGCGGCCGATCGCTACTTGCGCGCCGCCGGCCACGCGCTCGAGCTCGGTGGCAACGCGGATGCGTTTCGCCAGCTGACCCGCGCGCTCAAGCTCGTGCCCGAGGCCGATCACGCTCGCCGGTTCGCCGCCCACAAGCTGCGCGAGGAGATCATGCGCCGGCTCGCGCGCCGGCCGCAGCAGCTGCGCGAGCTTCACGCGATGCGCAAAGAGGCCGAGGCGCTCGGCGAAGCCGGCAAGCTCGCCGCCGCCCACTGCGCGCTCGCTCAGTTCTACATCGATGTCGGCAAGGCCCCGGCCGCGCTGCGCGCCGTCGCACCCGGCCTCGAATATGCGCGCGAGGCCAAGGACGCGTTGCTCGAAGCCGAGGCGCTCCGGTTGCGCGCCGCGATCGCGCGTCTCGTCGGCAATGCCGATGAATCGCTGCGCCTGGTCGAGCAAGCGCTCGAGCTCGTCGATGGCACTCGACCGCAGACCGAGACTGGTCGGTTGCCGACGCCGGTGCTGGTCGCGCGCGCGACGATCCTCAACCAGCGCGGCACGACGCTGTGGAACATCGGTCGGCTCGAAGCCGCGATCGAGAGCTACGCCGAGGCGCTCGTCATCTACCGCGCGATCGGGATGGCGCGGCACGAGGCGCGCGCGCTCAACAACATGGGCATCGTGTTCGCCGCGCTCGGCGAATACGAAGAAGCGCTCGCGCACTACAAGAGTGCGCTCAAGATCGATCAGGCGACCGGCGACCGCAGCGCGATTGCACAGAAGCTCGGCAACATCGGGCAGTGCTACTCGGATCTCGGCGACCTCGTGCGCGCCGAGAGCTACCTCGGCAAGGCGCTAAAGCTCGCCGACCAGACCGGCGACCTGTCTGCCGCGTGCGACGCGGCGGTATCGATGGGCCAGACCAAAATGCAGCGCGGCGATTCGCTCGGCGCGCGCGCGATGTTCGAGCGCGGCTTGAAGCTCGCGACCGAGAACCGCGACCGCTACCAGGAAGTCCGCGCGATGCAGTACATCGCGCTATCCCATCTCGTCGCCGGTGATCCGCCCGAGGGCGCGCTCGAGATCGCGAGGTCGTCGACCGAATGGGCGCGCAAGATGCCGATGCTGGTCGGCATCATCTATGGATCGATGTTCCAGGCGCTCGCGCTGTCGAAGCTCGGCCGCCACGACGAAGCGATCGCCGCGAGCGACGAGGCGGTCCGCCTCCTCGAGGGCGCCCGCCCCGAGGGCGCGGAGAACGTCTACCGCTGGCGAGCCGACGTGCTCGCCGCTGCTGGCCGTCCCGCCGACGCCAAGGCCTCCGACGCGCGCGCCGCCGCTGAGGTCGAAGCCAAGGCGGCCAAGCTGCGCGACCCGGAGCTGCGCGCGATGTACATCGGTAGTCGGCAGCGCACGGTTTGATGGCGCGTTGTATTCGTTGGCGCCGGTCAGGCCACGAGCGATGACTCGCCGATGCGACCTGCCGTTCGACTCGTCTTGTTCGTTGCGATCGGCTGCGGCGACCACGGCACCGCCGTGACCAATCGGCTGAGCCGGATCATCGAACAGGAATCGCGCGAGATCTGCGCCTGCAAGACCGGACGGTGCATCATCCAGGCGAAAGATGCTGCGGCCCGGGCGATCCACGCGGTCTCGGTGGAGCTCGGAGAGCAGGCGTTGCGCGATGCATGGGACTACGCGCCGCTCAGGCGTGAGAACAGCCGGTTGACGCGCGTCTCGGATCTCTGCGTCGCGAAGTTGTGATCGGGCTCGAAGGATTGCGATTGTCGATCCCGGAGCGTCAGAGCGATCGTGTTATCTCCCGGCCATGGCGATCGAGCTTCACGTCCTTCATCGCAATGACCCGGCCGCGCTTGCCGAGTTGATCGAGCAAGCAATCCCGAACACGGTGATGGATCGCGAGACCGGCGTCGCTCACTTGTCCGCGGTGGTCGATGCGGAGGAGCGCGAGATGGCCAAGCGCCGCGACAGTTGGCGCTGGCTGAACTCGATCTCGCCTAACAACGTCGACCGCGATAACGACTGGTCTGAAGTCTAGACTGACGAGCTGAGAGCCACGAGCCGAACGAAGTGGCTCAACAAATTTTCGCAAAAGACTCGCGACGGATCGAAGAGGTTAAAACCTAATTCTCCGACGAGGAATCGCCGGTGTCGGTTGTCCCCACTGGTGTCCGCGGGTCCCATACATCGACGCGATCGATCGCGAATGCGACGCGCGCAACGACGGTAACGACGGGCACGCTCTGTGCTCCTGCGTTCGTCATGCGCCATCTACTTTGCTTAGCTTCGATCACACTCCTTGGCTGCGGCCGTCATGGCATCGATGACCATCCCGATGGAGGCGGCTCTGGTGTCACCGACGCCGGCCCCGACGCGAGCTGCGGTAGCACGCACCTCGACCTGACGTACGTCGCGCCGAACTTGCTGTTCGTGATGGATCGGTCGTGCTCGATGAAAAAGGATCTCGATGGGACCCAGACCACGAAGTGGCAGGCCGCGGTCGCGGCGATCACGCACGTGATCTCCAGCTACACGACGTTCGTGCAGTGGGGTGTCACGCTGTTCCCCGATACGACCGGCGACTCGTGCTCGCAGGATGCGATTCCGATCCCACTCGGCGCGACCAACGGCGATGCGATCACGACGCTGCTCACCGACGCGCTCGATCCGAACAACGCGCTCTACCCGTCCGGCCCGTGCGTCACGAACATCGACACCGGCCTCGAGCAGGCCGCGACCGACCCGGGCCTCGCCGACACGTCGCGCAAGAGCTACCTGATGCTCGTGACCGACGGCTCGCAGTCCAAGTGCGAGGTCGGCGGCGGCAACGCGGGCTCGGAGACCGCGGTCACGAATCTATTAGCCGCAGGCGTACCGACGTTCGTGGTCGGCTTCGGCAGCGAGGTCGACGTCGCCGAGCTGAGCAAGCTCGCGAACCTCGGCGGCGAAGCGCTGACCGGGCCGACTCCGTACTACTCGGCCGACACCGCCGACGAGATCGACATGGCGCTGCAGTCGATCGCGAACAAGGTCGCGAGCTGTAGCTACAAGGTCGACCCGGCTCCGCTCGACTTGAACCTCACCTACGTCGTGTTCGACGGCACCGAGCTCGTACCGCGCGACACCGGGCACTCGGACGGTTGGGACTACGACAACGCGTCCGAGATGCTGACGCTGTACGGCGACTACTGCACGCGGGTCGAGGATCTGCAGGTCAGCGGCATCGACGTCACCTACGGCTGTCCGCCCGCGCTCTAAATATCAGTGGCAGACGCACGGCTTCGATACCGCGATGGCCCGGAGGTAGAGGCGCCCGTCGCGGTCGGGAGACAGCTCCAGGTCGGTGACTCGACCGGTAGAACCCACGCCGGAGCACGAGATGCTTCCGGGCGGTGTGCCGGCGACGCAGTCTAACAGCTGGTTCCCTCCGAGGTTCGCGTCGAGCTCGTCCCCCATTGCGTTCGCGCCGGTGAACGTTCCCGCGACCGCCTCGCCCTCGCCCTCGCATTCTTGCTTGCTCGTGGTGACCACTCCGTTCGGCGGAAGGAAATCGCGCAGAAACTCCAGCTGGCGCGGTTGGCTCCCGTCTTGGGCAGGGATGTTGGCAATCATGCACAACCGCCGGCTCAACTCGGCCGGCGTGTTCGCCGCGCCGCGCCGGGGAAGGAACGTCGGGTCGCCTCGGCGTTCGAGGACGAACGCCGCGAGCACGGCCAATCGACAGCCTCCGTGGCCGACGAGCGAGACCAGCGTCGCCTTGTCCATCGCGTCGAGGCGACGGCGTTCCTCGTCCGCGGGCAGCGACTCGAGCGCGTGCTCGGTCCGGCGCGCCAGCTCGACGTCGTCGCTTGATAGCGCCGCGTCGGCACGGATCGCGGGCGGCGGCGCTGAGGGTCGATTACCGGTGGCTGGAATCGGTGGCGGTGGGGTCTCGCCTCGACAGCCGGCGGCGATCAGGACCGCCAGACGCCACATCCCGCGAACCTACCACTACGACGCGGACGCGATCAGTCCGCGCTGTCTTGCCGCATGACAGCGCGGCCGAGATCTGCGACGGTGCGGCGGTGAGCACTGAGCCGATTCGGCCGATCACGCCGCCCGGGCGCCGAGGCGTGTTGTCGGGCAAGCGGCTGCTGCTCGGTATGCTCGGGATCGTCGGTGCGGCGTTCGTGTTCCTGGTCATCACGTTCGCGACCCGCCCGCCTGATCCGAAGCTCGCCGATCTCGGCCTTGTCCCGGCGTTCTCGCTGACCGACGACCGCGGCCAGACGTTCACCCAAGAGGCGATGCGCGGCAGAGTCACCGTCGTCGGCTTCATCTTCACCCGCTGCGACACGATCTGCCCGACGACGACCGCGACGATGGCGCGGATTCAAGAGAAGACCCAAGACGTCGGCGATCGGATCAAGCTCGTGTCGTTCTCGATGGACCCGACGTTCGACTCCCCGCAGGTGCTCGCCGCGTACGCCGAGAAGTTTCACGCCGACGCCGAACGCTGGCGGTTCTTGACCGGGCCGCTCGAGACGATCCGCGCGCTCGCCGAGCACACGTTCATGTTCGGGATGCCGCGCGCGGCCGACAAGCCAGGTGGCGTGCCGAACATCGTCCACCGCGGCCTGTTCTTCCTCGTCGACGGCTCGCTGCACGTCCGCGGGTTCTACGACTATCAAGATATCCCGGCGCTCGAAGAGCTGATCCGCGACGCGCGCTTCCTGGCGCGGACGACGACGTGAGATAGTCGCGCCGCGTTGGACTCCGCGCTCAACATCGCGCAGCTCGTGATCGGCATCGCGGTGCTCTACTGGGGCGCCGAATGGCTGATCCGCGGCTCGGCTGCGATCGCCCGGACGTTCGGGGTCAAGCCGCTCGTCGTCGGCCTCACGGTCGTCGCGTACGGCACGTCGGCACCCGAGCTCGCGGTCGCAACGCAGACCGCGCTCGCGAACAGCCAGCCGATCGCGCTCGGCACGGTAATCGGCTCGTGCGCCGCGAACATCTCGCTGATCCTCGGCATCACCGCGTTGATCGCGCCGCCGACGATCGATGGACGAATCATCCGCCGCGAAGTCCCGGTGTTGATCGGCTCGGCGATCGCGGTGCCGATCCTGTTCCGCAACGGCGTGCTCTCCCGGTTCGAGGGCGCGCTGCTCGTCGCGTGCGCCGTCGTGTTCACGATCGTGACGCTCACCGTCTCGGCGCGGCTCGATCCTGATGACGACGACGCCGATCCCGGCGACTCGCGGCGCGGCGCAGAAGCACTCGAGAGCGGCGAGAGCTTCGGTGGCAAGGCCCGCCCGAGCAAGTCTCGGCTGCTCGCGGCGGTCTTCTCGATGGCCGGGCTCGCGTTGCTCGTCACCGGCAGTAAGCTGTTCGTGCGCGGCGGGCGCTCGATCGCGGCCGAGGCCGGAATGTCGGACCGCATGCTCGGCCTGACCGTGATCTCGCTCGGCTGCGCGCTCCCGGAGCTGATCAGCTCGGTGATCGCGGCGACCCGCGGCCAATCCGCGATCGCGATCGGCTCGGTGATCGGCTCGAATCTATTGAACGTGTTCTTGGTGCTCGGCGTCACCGCGTATCTCCGACCGATCCGGCTCGGCGAGCAAAGTCACTTTGTCGACCTCGTCGGGCTGGTCGCCATCACACTGCTCGGCGTGCTGATGTTGCGCGGATCGCGCAAGATCTCTCGCTTCGAGGGCGGCATCCTCGTGGCGGCCTACGTGGCGTTCGTCGTGGCCTGCGCGAAGTTCTAGGAATCTCGCTCAGATCGGCCGTCCTGCGAGTTGAGGCGCGACCATCGCATATCGATGCCGACCCGCGGTCTCGTTCGCGCGATTGGAAGACAGCGAGGGGCGCTTCTGTTCGACCGATCGTAACAGCTACAACGCCACACATGAGGGCACTGTCCGCGTTGTCGTCGTTGGTGCTGACCCTGGGGATCGTCGGCGGCGTCGCGCACGCGCGACCGCAAGCGACCTACCGCTGGATGGCTGGCAGCAAGGCCGGCGACCACTACACCGCGCCGTCGGCCGACACCGTGTCGCACGTCATCTTCATGAACCGCTGCACCGGCGGCTGCACGCTATCACCGGGCGACAACGACTCGACGACGAACCACTCGTCGATCGTCGACAGCGCGACTCAGATCTCGGCCTACAGCGGCAGCGACGCGAACTGGCAGGCGCTCGTCGCCTGCGTCAAGCAGACCTACGCGCCGTTCAACGTCACGATCGTCGACACCCGCCCGGCTTCGGGCGACTACCACATGGCGATCGTCGCTGGGACCTCGGCGCAAGCCGGCGAGCCGTCCGGCGTGCTCGGCGTCTCGCCGTTCACCTGCGGCTACATCCCGAACTCGATCTCGTTCACGTTCGCGAACGAAGAGCCGACCAACATCGACGACCTGTGCTGGACGGTGTCGCAAGAGACCTCGCACTCGTGGGGCCTCGACCACAAGTACGACGACCGCGATCCGATGACGTACCTCGAGACCGGTCCCGCGATGAAGACGTTCCAGAACTCGGCCGGCGCGTGCGGCGAGTACAGCGCTCGCACTTGCAACTGCACGTACGACGGCACCGGCGACGCGCAAGAGAACAGCTACGCGGTGATCATGTCGACGTTCGGCGGCAGCGCGCCTGACACGACCCCGCCGAGCGTGACGATCACCGCGCCGACCGACGGCTCGTCGGTTCAAGCCGGCTTCGCGGTGCGCGCGACGATCACCGACGACCAATCGGTCGCCAAGGCAGAGCTGTCGATCGACGGCGGCGTCGTCGGCAGCCCGCTCACCGCCGCTCCATGGGTGTTCAACGCGCCGACCTCGCTCGGTCAGGGCAGCCACCACGTCGTGGTCACCGCGTGGGACGGCGCGAACAACACCGCGACCGACGCAGTCGACGTCACGATCGGCGCGGCGTGCACGAAAGATAGCGACTGCACGACCTCGGGCGACGTCTGTACTGCTGGTCACTGCGTCGCCGGGCCGACCCAGCCGGGCGGCCTCGGTACGACCTGCTCGACGAATGCGGACTGCGATTCCAACCAATGCGCCGACGACGGCACGAACAAGTACTGCGTCGAGCCGTGCGATCCGACGATGCACGCCTGCCCGTCCGGGTTCGGTTGCGTCGCCACGAGCGCCAGCGCGGGCGTATGCTGGCCGGGCGCCGACAGCGGCGGCGGCGGCGGCGGTTGCAACACGAGCGGCGACTCGACCGTACCGATCGCGCTCACCCTCGGATTGGGAGCGCTGCTGATCTCGCGCCGCAAGCGCGCAACTCGCTAGGAGCACCTATGACCAAGCCGACCGGTTATCTCGCTCTCGTGCTGTCGATCGCCTCGGCGGGAGTCGCATCGGCGGCTCCGGTGCTGCGCGACGTCATGCATGTCGTGACTCACGATCCAGCCGCGCCGGTGGCCGATCAGGTCAACTCGCACACGCTGTTCCTCAACCGCTGCGTCGGCGGTTGCGTCGTTCGCAGCGGCCAGACCGACGCGACGACCAACACGTCCGACATCGGCTCGGGCACGCTCGCCGCGTTCCCGTA
>CAZDGY010000151.1:0-9887 GCA_964504685.1 uncultured Kofleriaceae bacterium
CGCAAGATCCTCACCGCGATCGGCAAGCTGACCGGCGCGCCAGGCTTCGACTCCGTGATCGGCGCCGGCGACGCGCGCGTGCCGCTGATCGTCGAAGCCGGCTGCTTGTACAGCGAGCGCTCGCGTTGGCTCGAACGTCGGGTCGCCGCGCGGCTCGCGCTCCGGCTCGCGGCTCAACCGCAGCGCGACGTGACCGCGGTGATTGCCGAGCTCGCGGCGCGACCGGGCGAACGCGCGCTATCGCACGAGCAGTTGCGCGCGGTCGAGCTCGCTCTCGGCGGCCAGCTAGCGGTCGTCACCGGCGGGCCCGGCACCGGCAAGACCGTGGTCGCAGCGGCGATCGTCCGCGGCCTCGCGCGGCTCGGCATAGGCCCGATCGCGCTCGCAGCCGCGACTGGCAAAGCAGCGAATCGACTGACCGAAGTGATCGGCGAGCAGTTGCGCGCGATCGCCGACCCCGCCGAGATCGATCGCGTGCTCGTCGCGAACCTGCCGGTCGGCCAGACGCTGCATCGTTTGCTCGGCCGCGGACACACCCGCTACGTTCACCATGCACAAAGCCCGTTGCCGTTTGGCGCGGTGATCATCGACGAGGCCTCGATGATCGATCTCGAGCTAATGGACGCCGTGCTCGACGCCCTCCCGGTTGCTGCGCCGCTGATCTTGCTCGGCGATGCACACCAGCTGCCCGCGATCGACGCCGGCCAGATCCTGGCGGACCTCGCCACGACGCAAGCGCGGGTCGCGACTCTCGAGCACAGCTATCGGATGGACTCCGCCGATCCGCGCGGCCGCGCCGTGCTCGACGCCGCGCGGTCGATTCGCAGCGGCGCGATTCCGAAGCTCGGCACCGCTCGCACACCGGGCCAGCTGACGTGGAGCGGCGTCGAATGGGTCGACGCGCGCAGCGACGAACAGACGCGCAACGTCGTCGCCGCGTTGTGGCACCACTTCGACGGGCCGCGCGCGCACGATCGCGCGAGCACCGTGTTTCGATTCCACGGTGGTGTCATCGATCCGGCGCAAGAGGCCGAGCTGCTCGAGTTATTCGAGCTCGTCGGACGCGCGCGCGTCCTCACCGTCACGCGCGGTCAAGGAACCGGCGCCGACGCGCTCAACGCGCACTTGCACGACCTAGCGCTCGACCGCACGAGCACGACCGGCCGGCCCGAGTTCGTCCCGGGTGAGCCAGTGATGGTGACGCAGAACGACTATCACCGCGGCCTGTTCAACGGCGACCAAGGTCTCGTCGTGCGGGCCGACGAAGGACGCGGTCATCATCGCTACCGCGCCGTGTTTCGCACCGGCGGCCTGCTCGCGCCGTTCGCGATCGAGCCGCTGCGCGATCGGCTCGAGCTGTCGTGGGCGATGACCGTGCACAAGAGCCAGGGCTCGGAGTACGACGCGGTGGCGCTCGTGTTGCCGCACGAAGATCTGCCGCTCGTCACGCGCGAGCTGCTCTACTCCGGGCTTACCCGCGCACGCACCGGCGTCAAGCGCAGCGCGCTCCGCTACTCCGGGCTCGCCGATCGGATCAGCGGTAAGCTGCCGCCGTGACTTGCGCGCATACCGAGCGTCGCGAAGGCGTGTGCATCGAGTGCGGCGACTGTGCCCACGACGTCGTGCTCAACGGCGCGTGCCTGGCGTGCGGCTCGACCGAGCTCGATCCGATCGCGATGTCGCCGAAGCCGGCCGCGGTGATCGCCGCCGAACGCCTCGTGCGCAAGAAGTAGGCGAGCTACAGTCGAGATGGATGCGTTCGACCGTCAAGCCACGAGCGTTCGATGCCAGCGTTCCGGTCGACGCAGCCGGCACGCCCTGCGTGCGCTACACCGCGACGGATCTCGTGAGCTTCGACGGCACGAGCGCAGTGCTATGCCCCGGGGGTCTCGATTCCACTCGCAGTGGCTGCGAAGCGATCCGACGCGATGGACAGATCACCGCGGTGTCTCGACCGGCGATTGCGAGCCCCGTGGGGGCAACGACGACGGTTTCGAAAGATGGACGGTCGCTCGAGCTGTGCAACTTGCCGAACGCCTGCGTGACGGTGGCGCCGAAGCTTGCGCGCGATCAGACCATCTTCAGGGCGAACCCGAATCGCACGGGGACGCTGATCGAGATCTCCCGCGGCAATAATCCTAGTGGCGAGCACTTCACCGCCGAGATCCTGGACGGCAGCGGTCGCAGCCTCGGCAGCCAGGCGGAGGTCGACCGCGAGGACGTGGTGCTCAGCATCAGCTGGCTCGGGTCTTTGCTCGTGGTCGGGAACTCCCCGTTAGACGGTCGGCCAGGTACCGCGGTGTTGTACTCGCCGTATGGGTTCCGACGCGTCGTGGACCTCGGCGACAAGGTGTTCGACATGGCCGAGATCGATGACTCGCGCTCGGTCGTGGTGCGCGACGCGCGCGTTGCGATCCTCGATGCCAACAACGGCGGTGAAGTCGGATCGGTCGCGCTCGATCGGTTGTTCGAGGGGATGGGGATCGATGACCCCGACTACGACGGCGACGTCGGAATGCTCCACACCCCCAGCGCCGTCGCGATCGTCGCTTCCGCCACATCGCGAAGGAGCGGGGTGCCGATCTACCTCCGCGTTGCGTTCGTCGACCTCGACTCGAGGTCCGCGAATGTCGTCGAGCTACCGAGGTGTGACTAGACCGCGCCTTCGACCGCCATGCCCATCGACGAGTAGCCCTTGTCGACGTACACGACGCTGCCGGTAATGCCCGACGCGAGCGAGCTACACAGAAACGCGGCGGTCGAGCCGACTTCCTCGGCGGTGATCGCCTCGGCCAGCGGCGAGTTCGCCTTCGTGTAGCTCACCATCTTGTCGATGATGCCGATCGCGCTCGCCGCGCGCGATGCGAACGGCCCGGCCGAGATGCAGTTGACGCGATGGCCCCACTTGCGACCGGCTTCGAACGCCATCAACCGAGTGTCGGACTCGAGCGCCGCTTTCGCCGATGACATGCCGCCGCCGTAGCCGGGAATCGCCCGCTCGCTCGCCATGTACGACAGCGACAGGAACGCCGCGCCGTGCGCCGCGATCGGCCCGAAGTGCTGGACGATCGAGACGTTCGAGTATGCGGATGCCGAAACCGCGCTGAGATAGCCGCGTCGCGAGGTTTCGAGCAGCGGCTTCTTCACCTCGGAGCCGTTCGCGAGGCTGTGGATGACAACATCGGCGCCACCGTCCGCCGCGACCGCCTTGGCGAGCCCGGAGATCGTGAAGTCACCCTGGTCGCGATAGCGCTTGCTGTCGCGCAGCTCGGCGGGAACGTCCTCGAGCTTGTCGTACTCGGCATCGAGCGGGTAGATCTTCGCAAACGTCAGCTTGCTGCCGTCGCTCATCTGCATCGACGCGTCAAGCTTGCCGCGCTCGAGCAACGTCCGAAAGATGCCGAGCGCAGGCGGCCAGCACGCGACCGACACGGTCGCCCCAGCTTCGGCGAGGGCCTTCGCGATCGCCCAGCCAAAGCCGCCATCGTCGGCAACACCCGCAACGAGCGCGCGCTTGCCCGTGAGATCGATCTTCAACATGGGCCGGTCATCGCCCGAATCGGGGTCGCACGCAACCCGGGTCACCGCCTGGCGTCGCCGCTGATCGGGGAGTACACGTGACGGATGCTCGCGAAAGCGGCGCTCGGCCTCGGCTTCCTGCTCGCCGTTCTCGGGGCCGTCTTGTTCGGCGTCGCCGGCACGCTCGACTACTGGCAGGCGTGGACGTTCCTGGCCGTGTTCGGGACGTGCGTCCTCGCGGTCACGATCGACCTCGCAGTGCGCGATCCGGCGCTGCTCGCCCGTCGCGTGAAAGCTGGCCCTCTCGCCGAGCGACGGCGCGGGCAGCAGGTAGCTCAAGGGATCGCCCAGCTCGCGTTCCTCGCGGTCTTCGTCGTCGCCGCGCTCGATCATCGGCTCGTGTGGTCGCGCGTTCCCGACGCGATCATCGTCGCGGGCGATGCGATCGTCGCGCTCGGGCTTGCCGCGGTGTGGCGCGTGTTCCGTGCGAATACGTTCACCGCCGCAACGATCCAGGTCGAGACCGAGCAACACGTCGTATCGACCGGCCCGTACGGCATCGTGCGCCATCCGATGTACGCCGGCGCGATCGCGATGCTGCTCGGTGTCCCGCTCGCGCTCGGCTCGTGGCCGGAGCTCGGCGCGATCCCACCGCTCGCCGCGGTGATCGTGTGGCGCTTACTCGACGAAGAGCGCGTGCTCGACGCCGAGCTCGCCGGCTACCCGGCGTACCGAGCCAACGTGCGCTATCGGCTCGTGCCGTTCGTATGGTGATATCGTGCCGCCGTGCGCGACCGATTGCTGCGAGCTGCGATTCATATGTTATTGAGCAGCGATCGATTCGTCCGATTCGCCGGACAGAAGCGAGCGAAGGGCATCGATTTCACGCTCGATCGTCAGATCGCCGCGGCGCTCGAGTACCAGCGCGTGATGAAGATGCCGCCGCTCGAGTCGATGTCACCGGCCGCCGCGCGCAAGTTCGCCGAGGAAGGGCTGTCGGTCACCGAGCTGACGCCCGAGCCGATGGCCGAAGTGATCGACACGACCGCCGGTGGTGTGCCCGTGCGGGTGTTCGTGCCGCACGGCGCTTCGAAGAATTGGATCGTCTATCTCCACGGCGGCGGTGGCGTGATCGGCTCGGTCAAAGGCTCGGAGCCGGTGACGCGCTATCTCGCATCACACACGCGATGCACGATCGCATCGGTCGACTATCGACTCGGGCCCGAGCATCCTCATCCCGCGGCAGTCGAAGACTCGTTCGCGGCTTGGACCGAGCTCGTCAAGCGCGTGCCCGCCGGCGGCAGCGTCGCGGTAGCCGGCGATAGCTTCGGCGGCTACCTCGCGGCGCAGGTCGACCATCTGTCGCGGGCACGCGGGGTCCGGCAACCGGACGTCCAGGGCCTCATCTACCCGCTGATCGATATGACGCTGACGTCGCCGTCGATCGACAAGTTCGCGCTCGGCTACCTGCTGACCAAGCCGACGATGCTGTTCTTCCGCGACCATTATCTCGGCTCGCATGACCAGCGCGCCGCGTCGCCGAAGTTCTGGCCGTCGGTCGCGGGGGCGGCGCCCGCGATCGTGGTGACCGCCGGCTTCGATCCGCTCGTCGACGAGGGTGATGCGTGGGCGGACCGATTGCGCGGCGAAGGGATCACCGTGCGCCACCGTCGCCATCCGTCGCTGGTCCATGGCTTCTTGAGCCTCGCTGGAGCGATTCGAGCTGCGCGTACCGCCGTCGATCAGCTCGTCACCGATCTCGTCGAGATGATGGATTAGCGTTACGATCTAAACGTGCAAGTGCTGATCGCGCTGGCTGACGTCGGGCCAGGAGTGCAGCTCGAAGAAGCGCTCCAGCAGGCGGGATTCACTGCGACTTGGGATGCGGCGGCGGCCGATGGTCCGCGCGGTGGCGAAACTGCGACGGTCGTGGTGATCGATGCCGATCATCTTGGCAAGCGGATGGCTGAAGTCGCGGAAGCGTGGCGCGACCATCGTTCGGTCCCCGGCATCGTCGCGATCGGAAGCTCGGCGGCGGCACGCGAGCAAGCGCCGCGAGCGCGCCTCACGCTCCTCGCTTCGACCGCGCAGCTCTCGACGCTCGCGGCTGCGATCCGCGATGCCGAGAGGCTGAGGCTCGCGACCGGCATGCGCTGGCACGTCATGCGTGCCGCGACGAGCTTGCCGCCCGCGGACAACACGTCGGCGGTGTGGCAACAGACGCTTGCCGCCGCGCGCAAGGTCGACATCGAGATTCCACGCGCGGCGCTGCGCTGGCACGCGCAGCACTACGCGACGCCGACCGCGATGCTCGATCAGCTGCGCGAGGAGCGGCTGCTCACCGTGCCCGAGCTCGCGACGTCGGCGCATATCGATGGCGCGTCGACGATCCAGACGCTCGTGCGCTGTGGTCCGCTCGATGGGGTCGGCGCCGCGCGCATGCTGTGGATGCTCGCGTCGATGGGCGCGATCGATCTGACGCCGGAGGTTCGCGATGTCGCGACGCCCGCGCGGCGTGCACTCGACGAGCTACGCAGCCATCTGCGCGGACGAAACGCGAGGCTCGAGAAGTCGACGTACTACGACGTGCTCGAGATCGGCACGCAGGCCGAATACGACGAGATCGAAGACGCCTACCAGCGCGTGGGCTGGCGCTATTCGCCGGAATCGACCGCGCGCTACGACTTGTCCGACGTCGCCGGTCTCGTCCAACCGATGTGGGATCTCGTCGAGAAAGCGCGCGGCGTGCTGATCGATCACGCGGCTCGCGGCAAATATCACGATTGGCTGCGCAAGAACCTCGCGACGCTGCGTACGGTGTGGGCGATCGAGCCCGGTCCGGCAAAGCTCGCCGCTGATGCGTTCGCGCGCGGGCAGAAAGCGCTCGGCGAGGGCGACGCGCATCGCGCGATGAGCGAGCTCGCAACCGCGTGCCGTCATCATCCCGGCCACCCCGATTACGAGGCCAACTTCGCGTGGGCGAGGCTGCGGGTCCAAGTCGCGTCAGGAAAAGACCAACGCGAGACCGCGACGACCGAGCGACGCGCACTCGAGCAGCTGCTGCTCGGCTGCCGGCCGTGGCCACGCGCACTCGTCGCGCTCGCGATGTTATGCGCGTCGGCGGGCGATGCCGATTCGGCGCGCTGGCACCTGCACGTCGCATTGCAGATCGATCCGAACGTGCCCGCGGGTGCGGCACTCGCGAAGCGCCTCGGGTTGCGGCGATGACGGCGAGCATCGAGAGCCGACTCCACGGCGCGGTCGAGGTCGAGGCCGAGCTCGTCGCGGTCGCGATGGAGCAAACCGGCGCCGAGCACGGCGCACTGTTCGTGTGGGACAAGACCGCCGGTGGGCTCGCGCTCGTCCATCACGTCGTCGGTGGCGTCACCGTGACGTTGCCGCGCCTCGTCAAAGCAGACGGCCGCGCTGGCATCGCGGGTCACGTCTACGACACCGACGAGCCGTACTTGTCGCCCGACACGTCGCGTGATCCGCTGTATACGCGCTACCTGATCGACGTCGGCTGCATCGCGGCAGCGCCGATCCAGTATCAACGCCGGCCGATCGGCGTACTCACGGTGTCGACGCGCGAACCGCGCGGGCTCGACGCGAAAGCCCTGCGCACGATCGCCGCGATCGCCGACGTCGGGGCGCCGCTGCTGCGCCGCGTCCAAGTCGACAAGCTGTCGCGCGCCGCTACCGGACGGCCGTTGCTGATCAAGGGGCTGTCGCCGGCCTGGCGCGAAGTCGAACGCAAGCTGGAGCTCGCCGCACCGACCCAAGCGCCGATCTTGATCCGCGGCGAGAGCGGCACCGGCAAAGACCTAGTCGCGCGCGCGATCCACTGGAACAGCAAGCGCATCGACAAGCCGTACGTCACGGTCAACTGCGCCGCGATCCCCGAGACGTTGCTCGAGTCGATCCTGTTCGGTCACGTCAAGGGCGCGTTCACCGGCGCGAGCTTTCATAAGGTCGGCGAGTTCCAGAAGGCGAACGGCGGCACGCTGTTCCTCGACGAAGTCGGCGAGCTGCCGGTCATGCTCCAAGCCAAAGTGCTGCGCGCGGTCGAGCAAGGCGAAGTCCAGCCGCTCGGCTCGAACGAGCCTCCCGATCGCGTCGACGTGCGCCTGATCTGCGCGACCAACCGCGACCTCGAAGCGATGGCGAAGACCGGCGCGTTTCGCGACGACTTGTACTACCGGCTCAGCGTCATGACGCTCGAGCTGCCGCCGCTGCGCAGCTACAAAGACAACCTCGAGGTGCTCGCGAACGTGTTCCTCGAGCAAGCGGCGACGAGCTACGGCAAGCCCGCGCCCCGGCTCGGCACCGACGTGCTCGCGCGACTCGCCGCCTACGACTTTCCCGGCAACATGCGCGAGCTCAAGAACACGATCGAGCACGCGATGATTTTGTGCACCGGCGACGTCCTGAGCGCAGACGATCTGCCGCGTCCGCTGCAGGAGCGCGCAAGATCCACTGCTCACGACAAGCCCAAATCACCGACGCTAGAGCAGGCGCGCGAGAAATGGCTCGATCCGCTCGAGCGCCAGTACCTCACCGAGTTGCTAGCGCGTCACGCAGGAAACGTGAAACAGGCGGCCCGCGAGGCCGGCATCAATACCGTCACGCTGTACCGCTTGCTCAGGCGGCGAGGTCTGCACCTAGGCCGCGTCGTGAAGAGCTAGCGGCCAAAGGACTTCCACTCTGCTTAGTGCGTCGCTGCGACGTAGACACCTATCGGCACGCCGTAGGACTCGGGGATGCCGAGCGAGCTGCCATCGCTTAGGAGGGTGACCAGCGCCCACGAGCCAGGCGCCACCGTGCTGTCCGCGGTCACGGTCAAGGTGGCCGAACCGCCGTTGCCGAGCGACGGCGTCGGAACCGACACCGCATAACCGGCTCCGCTGCCCGGGCCTGGGCGTGGTTTGACACTCGCCGTGATCTCCCAGTTGCCGATCGCGGCCGTTGCGAACCCGGTGATCGGAATGTCGATCGATCCGCCGGGCGAGATCGGGTACCAGTCCTCGTCGACACTCGCCGCAAAGAACGGGGTCGTCGCCGCAGGTACACAAGGCGCACCACCGGTCGCTGCCGCCGCGTTCGACCAGCTGCGCTGGTACTTCACATCGCTGGCGAAGTAGCTGCCCATCGTCTCGCACAGGTCGGCGAGCTCGCCATCGGTCGCCGCGAACACCGAGGACGTCCACGCGGTGCTCGCATCGAACGCGATTTCGTAGCCGTTGCCACTCGGATCGGTCGCGCCTTCGATGATCTCGTGCGTCGTGGTGTACGTGCCCGTGGTCGCGCTACACCGCGTGATATGCGCCCAGCCATCGCCGAGTGAGCCGTACTTGGTGTGCGAGCCGCCGGCGGAGCACGGCGATCCGGCGCCGACCTTCTCCGGCAGCAGCAGCACGTATAGCGTCGTGCCATCGGGTGTGAGCGACGAGTCACTGGCGATCGCGCTAGCGACGTACGCGCGCAGCTGGGTGAGGCTGAGCTCCGTCGTCCCGGTTAGCGCCGTGACGCCCTGGACCGCGATGACCTCTCGCGGTGGCGCGACATCGTATTCGCCGGCCACGGCGTTCCACCACGTGTTGCCGGGTGCTGCGAGCTCGGCGAACAGCGGCGCGTAGTACGTGCGCCCGGCGGCGTCGTCGGGGGTGGTGATCCACACCAGGCGCATCGCGGACAACACGACGCCGCCACGCGGCGGGACCTGCGGCCATGCACGATGCGGCGCGGGAACGTACGCTCCGTCTCCAGTGACATCCGTCGCGACATCTGCCGGCGAGAGGGAATCGGGCGTCGCGGGTGAACGTCCACACGCCGCGAAGCCGAGCCATGTCACGAACGCGAACCTGAGCATGCGCGACGTTCTCTCACGACCGTCCATGCCCCGAAGTAACAGCTCCGTGGCAAGAACGCGCGCGAACGGCGACGGTTACAGGACCTTGACGGTCAGCACGAGCGAGATCACGGCGTCGCGGCCGCGCGTCGCATCGGCCTTCGTCGAGTACTGCGGGCTCGTACCGATCACCTGACCGTTTGCAGCGATCAGATTGAAGTAGTACGTGCCGCCCGACGCTTCGAGCACCTGGTAGTTCGCCGCGTTCGTGCCGTTGTCCTGCACCGACATCGCGCCGTCGATCGCAGCGGCTTCGGTCGCGTACGTCTGCGACGTGAGCACGATCTGGCCGTTTGCCGCGTGGAAGTTGAAATGGAAACGGCTCTCCGCCCCGAGCGCGATCTCGACGCGCGCGCCGGCCGTGTCCGAGTCCTGCGCGCTGACGAAGCTCGTCACCGCGTGGACGCACGAGCCGATCGCGCGGGTCGCGTTCGACTTCGACGAGTAGGTCTGGGTGAAG
>CAZDGY010000152.1:0-9859 GCA_964504685.1 uncultured Kofleriaceae bacterium
GCCGGAGATCACCGGCTACAAGAGCCTGCGGCTGATGATGGAGGGCGTGTACTAGTGCGCGCGCTCGTCATGCTAGTCGGCCTCGCGGTGCTCGCGGATGTCGCGTATGCCGAGCCGCACGCAACGGCGCTCGGTTTCGATCACAACTTGCACGACCGCGACGTCGTTGTCAGCGGCGCGGATTCGATCGCGTGCGCGAAGTGCCATGCGTCGCGCGGTGGGCAACTCGTCCGGCCCGGGCACGCCGTATGTTTCGGTGCATGTCATGGCGCGGCGCCTCAGCCGCCGGCGCGCGGCGCGCGGTTCCAGCTCGACCCGGAGCGCACGAAGTTGTGCGCGAGCTGCCACGCCGAGACCGCGCTCGCCGCACCGTTCACCGGCGCACTCGCGGTGCCCTACCCGCCCTACACGATCGATCCCGACTTCGCGCTCGCGATCGGCCACCAACGCCACGCCGCGATCGCGTGCACGCAATGCCACACCGCCGGTGATCGCGCTGCGCACAAAGGCGCGGTGCACGCCCGCTGCGCGGGGTGCCACGATGGCGGCGGCGCGCCGAAGGGTCCGGCGATGACGAGTTGCTCGACCTGCCACATGCCGGGCGCAGGTGCGCCTCAACCCCCCAAGCTCACGAATGCCGTCGATACCGTCACCTCGATCTTCTCGCACACCCGACACTCGGCACGACCGCGCGGCGGCGAGTGCGTGACCTGCCACGCTGCGATCGCTGCGACCAACGAGAGCTCGTTGCCGCGCCCGACGGCGAAAGACTGCGCCGGCTGCCACGACGGCAAGACCGCTTTTGCGACGACCGTCGCGTGCACGAAGTGTCATGGGCAGCCGCCGAATCGGTTCGAGGTCGTGCGCCCCGAGAAGCGGTTCTCCCACGCTGCGCACAAGGATGCGCTCGTCGGGGTGTCGTGCTCGAAGTGCCACTCGCTGACCGCCAAGGGCGAGCCCACCACGCCGGACCACCTCGCGTGCGTGCAGTGTCACGCCGACGATTTCGGCGCTCGCCGACCCGTGACCTGTGGCGCCTGCCACAACACGACCGAGCCATGGCGGCCCTTGCTCGCCGATCGCGGCCCGCCGACCTCGAGCGAGTTCGGCAGCAAGCTCGATCACGGCGCACACCCGAGCCCGTGCGCGAGCTGCCACTCGCTGTCGACCGCGACCGCGCAGCTTCGCCCGCCGCGCGGCCACAGCTCGTGCGCCGGCACCGGATGTCATGCCGTCGCCGCGAGCGCCGCGCCGAAGCTCGGAGATTGCACCGGGTGTCACGAGCTCGGGCTCGTCGACGCGCGTAGCGCGAAGCGCGCTGCCGATCCGTGGTCGGTGCGCCGCGCGTTCGATCACGGCGTCCACCCCGGGCCGTGCGCGAGCTGCCACACGACACTCGGCGCGAGCATCGTCGAGCTCGCGACGCCGGAGAAAGCGAGCTGCGCGCCCTGTCACGACGGCGCGGCCTCGTTCAAGCTCACGGGTACGACGTGCACGCGATGCCACGCCGGAGCTCGCCAGCCATGACCGAAGCCGCAATGCCGCGCTGGCAACGCGCGTACGTGATCGCGACCTGCGCCGTGATTGCCGGCGCGTTCGCGTATGCGATCCACGACTGGGGGCACTGGCCGCGCCTCACCTATCTACCGGTCACCGGCGAGCTGACGACGTCGCCGCCGCCCGGCGCGATCGCGATGCCCTACATCGGCACGGTCGCGTGGGGCGTCGGAGGCGCCGCGTGTGGGGCGGTGCTCGGGGCCGGATTGTGCGCCGCGATTCGCCGCCGCCTGCCAGACCGAGCGCTGCAACTACTCGGGTTGTGGGCGATCACCGCGATCGTGCTCGCCGGCGGTTACTACACGTGGAGCTCGTGGCCGTGGTGATCGTGTAAGCAGCGAGCCGGGCGCGCGTTGGATCGCCATGACGCGCTCGCTTTCATTCGCAGTCTGCAGTCTCTTGTCGCTCGTCGCTTGCGGCGAGATGGGTGCTACCAAGGTCGCGACCGGGGCCGAGCGCCCCGGGCTCGGCACCGCGTGGGGCGAGCAAGTCCGTGCGCCGGTGTCGTTCACGCCGTTCGAGCGCGCGTCGTCCTCGCCGTTCGCCGAGCTCGCGCTGCACTACAACGACGCCGCCGGCGTCGCCGCCCATGCTGCGTATCTCGGTGCGCCGACGCCGTACCAAGGATCGGCCGGCGACGGCGCGTTGGTCGTGACGATCGTCGACGATCACGGTCGCCCGCTGCCCGGCATCGCCGCGGGTGAGCGCACGCTGATCGTCGGCCAGCAAGACGAGCGCTACTCGATCGTCGTCCACAACACGACGCCAGCGCGATTCGAGGTCGTGGCATCGGTCGACGGGCTAGACGTGATGGACGGCCAGCCCGCCGATCCGAACCGCCGCGGCTACATCATCGATCCGCGCGACACGCTCGTGATCGACGGGTTTCGCACTTCCGAGCGCGAGGTCGCCGCGTTTCGCTTCGGCCGCGTTGCGGATTCGTACGCCGCGAGGACGACCGGCGATCGCGATGTCGGCGTGATCGGCATGGCGTTCTTCACCGAGCGCGGAGCGGCGGCGCGCTCGATCGAACGCTATCCGGTACGCGGCGACGATGGTGATATCGAGGAACGCGATTCCGCGGATCCGTTCCCGGCTCGCGGTTTCGCCACGCCGCCGCGCTAACCGGGCGTGTTACGCTGCGGGCGTGCGATCGCGGCAGCTCGCGTTGCTCGCGTTAGGCGCGTGCTATTCGGCGAATCCGCCGCTTGGCTCACCCTGCAGTGCGATCGGCGAGTGCCCCAACGGGCAAGTCTGCTTGCTCAGCGCGGCGAGCCCGACGTGCATCGCGACGGTCACGACCGGCACGTGGGGTCCGCCGACTCAGATCACGCTCGCAGGCACCGGTGACGACGACGATCCGACGCTGACCGACGATCTGCTCATCATGTACTTCAACCGCGATTCGGACATCTACGTCACGACGCGCGCGACGGCAAACGACCCGTGGGCGCCGCCAATGATCGACGACCAGCTGTCATCGTCGGCGGACGAGACGACGCCGGAGATGTCGGGCGATGGACTCGTGATGTTCCAGTCGAGCGAGCGCGACGGCGGCATGGGCGGCTACGACATCTGGATATCGACGCGCGCGAGTGTGACTGCCGCGTGGTCGACGCCAGTCGTCGTCCCGGAGCTGTCGTCGCCCGAAGATGACAACGCATGCGCACCGCGCGACGACCTGCTCGAGGTCGTGCAGTCATCCGATCGCGGCGCGAGCGGCACCAACGATCCGACTGACCTCTGGCTCTCCGATCGCACGAGCCGGACCGGCGCGTGGCCCAAGCCGATCCGGCTCGCGATCAGCGACGGCAGCGACGACGCTCCGTTTCCCAGTGCGGACGGGCTCGAGCTGTACTTCGCCGACAGCCCGAACGGCGACCAAGACCTCTACGTCGCGCGCCGAGCGACTCTCGACGACGACTTCGGACCGCCCGAACGGATCGACGAGCTCGACAGCAGCGATGACGACGACGACCCGTGGGTCTCGCCCGACGGCCATCACATCTTCTTCAGCCGCTCGACCGCTACGACCTCCACCCTGTGGGAGAGCGAACGCTAGGGACGCTGTCGCTTCTGTCAACTTGCGGGTCGCTCCCCGCCGTCTATCCCGCTGAGTTCGTTGGGAGGACGTGGGGACGCTGTCGCTTTTGTCAACTTGCGCGCCGCTAGCCCTACTGCTTGCGAGCGGCCTTCGCGGCGTGCAGCCGGCGCAAGAAGTCGTAGATCACGAGCTCCTGCGCACGATGCGACGCGTGCAGCAAGCGATTCGCGTGCATGTGGACGAGGCTCCAAGCCATGTCGAGCAGCGACGGCGACAGCTCGCCCGCTGCATCGCGCCGGCGCAGCTCGGTCGCGAGCTCCGCGACGTGGGCGTCGCGCTCGCCGAGGATCGTGAACCCGGGCTCGAGATCGTGAGTCGCGTCGCGCTCGGCTTCGGGCTCGAACAGGTGTTCCAGCAACGCGCGCTCTTTCGTGAACCGGTCGCCGATCTGGCCCCACAACGCGGTAGTCGCGCGGTGCTCGCGGCCGAGCATCTCGCGTGCGTCGTTCCACACCTTCGCGCGCTGCGCTCGATCCAGGCCGAGCGCGACGAGCAACGACTCGGAGCCGCGCACCGCGAGCTGCCACCGCGCCGCGGCACCTTCGTCGCCTTCGAGTAACTCGACGATCGCCAACACCGCTTCGCTGTCGCGCCAGAACAGCTCCTCTACCAGCTCGATCCCGCGATCGCCACCGTAGCGCTCGAGCTCGCGCACGTAGGTGTCGACGACGACCTTGTAGACGGTGCCGTCGGCGCGCAACGGTGCGAGTGCCGCATCGAGCGCTGGTACGACCTTCGCGAGCAACGTCTGCGGGTCGCCTCGAAACCGCACGCGGACATGCGGCTCGGGGTCGTGATAACGAATAAAGAACCAGCTCGCGAGCTCGCCGCGCTCCATCGCTCCGCGCACGACCGGCGAGACCGCCTCGCGCAACACGCGGTCAGACGCCGCTTCGCCGCAGTAGATCTTCGCGTACAGCCAGTTCGAGCCCGGCCCCAAGTCGCGGACCGCGGTCGGCACCGGGCTCGGGGCCGGCATCGGCTTCGGCTCGGTCGCGCGATCGCGCGTGAACATCATAACGAACTCGTCGGTGAATCGCCCCTCGGGCCCGTGTACCGCGAGCCGATCGAGCGGGGGGAACTGCTCGGACAACCGCGCGCTCGTCTCACCCGCGAGCTCGTCCGCGAGCGCCGCGACCAACATCGGATTGTCGAAATCGATCGGCAGCTCGTTGTCGCCAGACACCAGCGTGACGAACCGCGGCAGCTCGCGCGCCGTGCGCAGCGCCGCGACCGCGATCGCGATGTCGGGAGCCTTCGCGCGATCTTTGCGCGCCGCTTTGACCGCCGCGGTGATCGGCGCGAGCTCGGCGGCGGCGAGCTGCCACTGCGCGCGCTCGACGATCGTGCGCCCGATCCGAACCCGCGGCAATCGCGGCGAGGCCGCCAGCACCCCCCACGAGAAGCCGCCGTGGCGCTCGTTCTGGCTCTGCAACATGCACAAGAAGCGATAGACGCCGAGCCCGCGCGAATAATTGTGCGCGGTGGTCAGCCGCGGGATGACCTCGCGGCCAAGCCGACGCGACGCGAGCACGATGCGATCGCCCTCGAGAGCGACCGTGAGATCGTCGAGCTCGATCTGGGCCTCGCGCGGCGCCCCGGACACGCCGAGATAGACGATCTCGTGACCGCGCAACACGGGTCGACACAGCACGTTGCCGATCCGGCCGTCGTCGAGGTGAACGATCTCCGCGAACACCGCGTCGGGCCGCGCCGCCTCTTCGATCGCGTGATGCGCGCGCACCGCCGCTTCGATCTCGGGCGACGCGTGACAGAACCGGCCGAGCAGCTTGCTCCCCGGCGGACCATCAGCGCCTTCGAGCAACAGCTCTGGCTCGCCGCGCGCGAGCTGCTCCTCGGTCCCGGCGATCCTGGCAAACGCCGCGAGCGCGTCCGGCGTCGCGGTCGAGCGATCGTCCTGCATCGCGACGAGATCCGCTTCGGTCAGCTCGATCTCGGCCGCGCCGGTCCGGATCGCAGTCGACAACAACCCGAGCATGTGGCGCTCGACCTTGCCCCACTGCGCGCGGGTCTCGCCCGGTCCGCCTGGGAAGAAGATGCCCGCGAGTAACGGCGAGCCCTCGCTGCCCGGACCGCGCGCCGCATCGAAGCCGACGCCTGATTCCTCGTCGAGCACTTCGGCGAGCGGCATCGTCCGGCCCTCGTACCGGTTCGCGAACGCGCGCTTGAACTCGTCGAAGCTGTTGCGCGATGGCTGCTCGAGTCGCGCGAGCTGGTCGATCGTTCGGGCGAGCTCCGCCGCGACCTTCGTCGAGATCGTCGCGCCGGTCGGCTTGACCATGTCGACTTGAAACAACCGCGCGCGATCGACGGGTGCGGGGAGCGGCGCGAGCGCGGCAGCGACCCGCTCGTAGACCGCTGGCGGATGGCCGAGGCCCGCCGCATCGATCGCCGCGATCTGCGTGCGCACGTCGACGAGGATGTCGCGCGCGTGATCGAGCCCCGCCGCACCGAGCTGCGCGATCATGCCGTCGATCGGCTCGGGGCCGGTGACCGAAACGCCGAGCTCCGGCACGAGGACTTGCGAATCGACCAGCTCGTCGATGAACGCGCGCGCCTCGTCGAGCGTGATCTCGTCGGTGACGAGCGGCTCCGCCAGCGCGTCGCGCTTCTCACCGGCGGCGGCGCGAGCGAGCGTCGCATCGAGGTAGTCGCTCGGCTCGAGCGACACCAACCGATACGTGCGGTCCTTGCCTTGGAGCTGCGCCGCCGCGTAGTGCCATCGTCCAGCGACGCGATACAGCGACGTGTTGCGGCGATAGGCGAGCCGTTCACGCGCTTGGGGCGTCGCGATCAGCTCGCGCGCGAGCACGAACAGATAGTCGTTGTCGAGCCGAGTCCGCCGCCGGTACTCGCTGCGCGGCGCGAGGGCGAGCGAGGTCGTGCGCCCGAGCTGAGCGGACGATACGCCGGAGAACAAGCCGAACGGGGTCGCGCGCACCATCATCCGCGCGACGTACTTCACGAGCGAATGTTCGGCGCGTTGGCCACCGGCCGACTCCGGGGCGGCTTTCCACGCAGCGAGCGCGTCGTAGAGGCTCGGTGACGCGACGTAGACCGCCTCCCGCACCTCTGGCAGCTCGAGCAGATCGGCGAGAAACCGCCGGCGATCCGGCGCCGCGGCCCATTCGACGAGCGCGGTCGCCGGCAACAACGGCGTCCGCAACATGATGCTATCGCCTGCTCGCAGCTGCCGGTCGCGCGGAGAGCCCATCCGTTACGACTATAGTAGAGACTGCGATGTCTACGCTCGCCGCACCGGGCTCGATCGTCGGTCGAACGTTCGGCGACTTCGTGGTGCGCGAGGTCATTGGCGAAGGCGGGTTCGGTGAGGTCTATCGCGCCGAACAGACTAAGCTCGGCCGCGAGGCGGTCGTCAAGGTGTTGCGCCGCACCCATCGCGCGAGCCCGCAGGCGATCCAGCGGTTTCTGCGCGAGGCCCAGCTCGCGTCGCGGCTCGATCACCCTTATGCGGCGCATGTCTATGCGTTCGGCGCCGAGCCCGACGGCGTGCTGTGGATCGCGATGGAGCTGGTCCGCGGCACCGCGCTGCATCAGATCATCGAGCTGCAAGGCGCGCTACCGCTCGAACGCGCCGTGCCGTTGGTCGAGAAGATCTGCCAGGTCGTTCATACCGCGCACGAGCAAGGCATCGTCCACCGCGACATCAAGCCGGCGAACGTGATGGTGCTGTCGCGCGCCGGCCAGCTGTTGCCGAAGCTGCTCGACCTCGGGGTCGCCAAGGGGCTCGACGACGACGAGCCGCGCGCCGAGCCGATCCCAACCACGAGGATCGAGGAGTCCGAGGCATCGCCGATCACCCAGGATGCGGTCGCGGTCGGCTCGCCGCCGTATATGGCGCCGGAGCAATGGCTGCACGCGGCCTCGGCCGGGGCCGCCGCCGATATCTACTCGCTCGGCGTGCTCGCGTACGAAGCGCTGACCGGCAAGACGCCGTTTCGCGCGAAGTCGCTGGTCGGGATGGCCCGCGCGCACGCGACCAAGCCGGTCCCCGCGCTCGGAAATGGCCTGCCTTCGGAGCTCGATGCGGTGATCGCCCGCGCGATGGCGAAACAACCGGCGAAGCGATTTCCCGACGCGCTCGCGCTCGCCGCCGCGTTGCGCGCCGCCGCGTTCCCCGAGATCGAGCCGATCGCGGTCCCGAAGCTCGATCCGGCGACGCTGCGCACGTTCGTCGACGGTGCGCCGCAACCGATCGCGGAGGCGCTCGCGGTACTCGACAGCGCGCTCAGCCCTCGCCAAGGTCGCGATGCATTCTGGCAGGTCGTGCGAATCGTCGGGCGCACGCTCGGGATCTACGCGCTCGCGTGCCGAACGCGGGTCGGGCCCGGCGCGACGAGCGATGCCGCCGATGTCGTCGAAGCGGAGCAAGCGCTCAAGCGCCGCGGACTGTCCGACGTCGAGTGGCTCGACCTCGCCCGCTCGCTCGCCCGCCCGTTCGTGCACCGGCGCGACGCGTACCCGATTCCCGAGCTCGTCGGGTTCTTCTTCACCGAGACCGGCGACCCGACGGAGGCTTCGCTGCTTCGCGATCTCGCGGCCCGGCGCGCCGCCGACGTCGAGGCCGGTTCCGGCGACGCGGAGGTCGCCGCTGCGCTCACCGGCTTGCTCGCGGATCTCGAACGCGTGCTCGCCGGTCTAGGTTGGCTCGCGACCTATCCGCTCGTCGTCGCGCGCGAACGCACGGTCGAGCGGTGGTCCGGTGCGCGTCGCGTGCCGCGCGCCGAGCTCGCCGCGAATCCCCGCCTCGGTCGCGATCGCGCCGCGCTGATCGATGCCGCCGGGATCCCGGTCGTGTCGCTCTGGCCACTGGTCCAGGTCGCGCCGCCGACGCCGGGCGCAGACGACGAGCTGTTCCTGCTCGAGGGCCCGAGCCCGCGCGGCGCACGGCTGGTCGCGCCGTTGTTCGGCTTCGAGCACGTCGACGACGCGGTGTGGGATTGGTTCCGAGAGCAGCTCGCCCCCGACGCTGCGAGCGCCGGCGCGAAAGCCGCCGCCGACGAGCAGGCGCCGTATCTCGGGCTGCAGACGTTCACCGCGCGCGATGCTCCGTTGTTCTTCGGCCGCGAACGCGAAGCCGAGCAGCTCGCGAATCGCCTGAAGACCCGATCGCTGGTCGCGGTCGTCGGACCCTCCGGCGCCGGCAAGAGCTCGTTCGTGCAAGCCGGCGTGTTGCCGATCGCGCCGCCGACCTGGGACTCGATCGTGATGCGCCCCGGCCCGCAACCGCTCGTCGCCCTCGCCGCCCGGCTCGCAGCGCATGGCATCACGGTCGCTCCGACTGCAGACGCGATCGCGCGCGAGTTGCCCCCCGCCGTCGCCGCGCGGGACCGCACGCTGGTCATCGTCGTCGATCAGTTCGAGGAGGTGCTGACGCTGTGCCGCGACCCGGCAGCGCGCCAGGGCTTCGTCGACGCGCTGACTCGCGCCGCGCCGTCGGCCGAGGGGCCGATCCGCGTCGTGTGCACGTTGCGCGACGACTTCTTGATGCGCATCGAACAGCTATCCGGGATGCGCGAGGCGTTCGCATCGGGGCTCGTCTTACTCGGCATGCCGTCGCGCGACGATCTCCAGCGCATCTTGATCGAGCCGGGTCGGCGAGCCGGTTACGAGTTCGAGGACGCCGAGCTGCCGCGCGAGATGGTCGACGCGGTCGCCGATCGGCCGGGGGCGCTGCCGCTGTTGTCGTTCACCGCCGCGCGACTGTGGGAGCTCCGCGATCGCCATTTCCATCAGCTGCCGCGCAAGGCGTATCAGGCGATGGGTGGCGTCGGCGGCGCGCTCGCACAGCATGCCGAGGCGACGCTGACCGCGATGGTCGCCGACGAGCAGCGGCTATGCCGCGAAGCGTTTCGTCACCTCGTCACCGCGGACGGCACGCGCGCGGTGCTCAGCCGTGGCGAGCTCGAGCAGGTGATGGGTGGCAGCACGATCGCGCCGCTTGTCGTCGATCGGCTCGTCGACGCACGCCTGCTCGTGACCTCCGAGGACGAGAGCGGGGCCGATCGAATCGAGATCGTCCACGAGACCCTGATCTCGGCGTGGCCGCGCTTGCTCGGCTGGCGCCACGAAGACGCCGAAGGCGCGCGGTTGCGCGACCAGTTGCGCCAAGCGGCGCGGCAATGGCTGGAGCGCGGCCGGGCCCGCGGCCTGTTG
>CAZDGY010000153.1:0-9826 GCA_964504685.1 uncultured Kofleriaceae bacterium
CAGCCGAAGGTGTTCCTGTTCGACGAGCCGCTGTCGAACCTCGACGCCAAGCTGCGCGGCGACATGCGGCGCGAGATCGCGCGCATCCATCGCGACTCCGATGCGACCGCGATGTACGTGACTCACGATCAGATCGAGGCGATGACCCTGGCCGATCAGATCGTCGTGTTGAAGGACGGCGTGATCCAGCAGATCGGTACGCCGGCGGAGATCTACGAGCAGCCCGCGAATCGCTTCGTCGCGGGTTTCTTCGGCACGCCGACGATGAACTTTCTCGACGCCGATCTGACCCAGCAAGGCGATCGCCAGGCCGCGCGCGGGCTGGGGTTCGAGATTCCGCTCGGTCGACCACCGGAGCTGCGCCCGGCGCAAGCGGCGGTCGATCGCATCGTCGTCGGCATTCGCCCCGAGCGGCTATCGCTAACCGGTGGCGCTCCGGGCTCGGCCGACGTCGCGTTATCCGGCGAGGTCGCGATGCGCGAGATGCTCGGCGCCGAGGTCGTGCTTCACCTCGAGTCGCCTGCGGGCCCGCTGACCGTGCGCACCGAGGCGGGCTCTGCCGCGCGCCCCGGCGACACCGTCAGGGTCTGGCTCGATCCGCAGGCGATCCATCTGTTCGATGGTGCGACCGAGGTCCGGCTTTGAAACTGTGGCTCATCCTGGCTCTCGCGTTCGCCGCGTGCAACGAACCGCGCGGCGTCGTGCTGTGGCACGCGTACAGCGACCAAGAGCGCACCGCGCTCGAAGCGAACGCCGCCGCGTGGAACTCGACGCACCCCGACACGCCGCTCACGCTCGTGTTCGTGCCTCACGATGCGTTCGCCGACAAGTTGTCGTCGGCGATCCCGCGCGGCAACGGGCCCGACTTGTTCATCTACCCGCAAGATCGGATCGGCGACTGGGCCGACGCGGGCGTCATCGAGCCACTCGAGTTCTGGGTCGACGATGCACGCGCCGATCGGTTTGCCGAAGATGCGCTCGGCGCGATGACGTATCGCGATTCGCTGTGGGGCCTGCCATTCGCGCAGAAGACGCTCGCGCTGTACTACCGCACCGATCTCGTCGCGCAGCCGCCGAACACGACCGACGAGCTGCTCGCGCTAGCGCCGGCGATGCGCGCGCGCCATGGCTTCGCGCTCGCCTACGCGAACGTCGATCTGTACGGTCACTCGCCGTGGTTGCACGGCTTCGGCGGTCGCGTGATGGACGACGCCGGCAAGCTCGCGATCGCGACGCCAGAAGCAGCCGCCGCGATGACGTTCGCGCGCGAGCTCGTGACGACCGGCGCGGTGCCCGACGATGCGCAAGATCCGCTCGTCGCGAGCTTGTTCAACGAAGGCCGCGCGGCGACCGCGATGGCCGGCCCTTACTTTGCCGCGAACATCGCGGACGGCGTGCCGTGGAAGGTCGCGCCGCTGCCGATCATCAGTGCGACCGGCAAGCCCGCCGCGCCGTTCGCGAGCACCGAGGGCGTGTTGATGTCGGCGCGCGCCGCGAACAAGGCGACCGCGTTTGCGGTGATGGACTTCCTGACCCAAGACCGGCAAGCCAAGGTCCGCGCGCTGCGGGGCCATCAGATCGTGCCGAACGCGGTGCTCGGCACCGACCCAGAGCTGGTCGAGGACAAGGTGATCTCGGCGTTCACGAGGCAGCTCGCGCACGTCGTGCCGATGCCGAAGGGCTCCGGCATGCGCGTCGTGTGGACGCCCTACCGCACCGCGCTCGGCGATGTCCTGTCGGGTCGCGCCGAGCCCTATCAGCGGCTGGTCAAGCTCGAAGGCGAGATCGCCGGCTACGCGGAGCGCAAGTGAGCGATCCGCGCGGTCCGGTCGTGCAACGGCAGCTGCGCGATTTCGTCGCGGCCGCCATTGTCGCGCTCGCGATCGCGACCGCCGCGTTCGTGGCCGAACGCAACGCCGAGCTCGCCGACCATCAGCTGGATCTCGCCGCCCGTGCGATGCAGCAGCTCGTCGCGACGCGCACCGAGGTGCCGTCGGCGCACGCCGCGATCGTCGAGCCAGCGATCGCCTCGTCGCGGCATCCGTTCCTGCGCCATCGCCGCGCGTTCGACGGAAGTGGCTCGCGTCCGCTCGCGACTGGCCCCGACGACAAGCTGCTGTACGACGCTGCAAACCGCGTCGAGCGCACCGGCGCGTTCGCCGAGTTGTTGCCCGATGGCAGTGGCCGCGCCCTCGCCGGCAAGCCCGGCGAAGGCAAGCAGATCGTCGTCGTCGTCACCGATCCAGGCTCGCCCGCCCCATTCCCATTGCTCGTCATCGTCGGCGTGCTCGGGCTCGGCGCGGCCCTCGCCGCGGCCGGTGCGTTGATCGGGCGACGCGCAGCGCGGGTTGGCACGTTCGCCGGCGTCGCGTCACTCGCGATCCCCGCGATCCTGTGGCACTCGCCGATCGCCGCCACCGCGATCGCGCTCGTCGCCATTGCGACTGCGCTCGCGCAACGGGTCGGGCTCGCCGATCGGATCGCGAACAGCCTGATTCGCGATCGCGTGGCGCTCGGATTTCTCGCGCCCGCCGGGCTCGCGATGCTCGTGCTCGTCGCGGCTCCGTTCATCATCGGCATCGTGTTGGGCTTCTACGACCACCACCACGGCACGTGGACGTTCGTCGGGTTGTCGAACTTCGGCGAGATCCTGTCGGGCGGAGGTCGCGCACTCGATGATCCATTGAACTTCTGGTTCATCCTCGGCGTCACCGTGTTGTGGACGGCGTGCAACATGGTGTTGCACGTGTCGATCGGCGTCGCGCTCGCGCTCGTGCTGTCGCGCAAGTGGATGCGCGGCAAGGGCGTGTTCCGCATGTTGCTGATCTTGCCGTGGGCGATCCCGAACTACATCACCGCGCTGATCTGGCACGGCATGTTCAAAGGCGAGTACGGCGCGATCAACTCGCTGCTCCACGCCGTGCACCTCTCGGACGTCTCGTGGTTCGGATCCTTTGCGGCCGGGTTCTCGGCCAATGTCATCACGAACACCTGGCTCGGGTTTCCGTTCATGATGGTGGTCGCTCTCGGCGCGCTCGAGACGATTCCACGCGAGCTCTATGAAGCCGCATCGGTCGATGGCGCGTCGGCGTGGCAGCGGTTCCGCCACATCACGCTACCGCACTTGCGCCCTGCCCTCGGCCCGGCGATCGCGCTCGGCTCGATCTGGACGTTCAACATGTTCAACGTCGTGCAGCTCGTGTCGGGCGGCAAGCCCGGCGATTCGACGAACATCCTCGTGACCGACGCGTATCGCTGGGCGTTCGAGCGCGGTGATCGCTACGGTCTGGCGGCGGCGTACGCGACGATCATCTTCTTGATCCTGCTGCTGTGGACCGTATTCGGCACGCGGATCATGCGCGGCAAGGAGGATGCGTGAGCACGCCTGGATCGCAGCACGCCGCGCGTACCGCGGCGCTCGTCCGAGACGTCTGGCGCCAGCGTTCGCTCGTGATATTGGCGCACGTCGCGGTCGTCATCCTCGTCGCGATCGTGCTGTACCCGGTGATGCTCGTGTGCAAGCAGGCGTTCGAGCCGGGGCGCAGCCTCGCGTTGTCGGCATCGCCGATCCCGAACAGCGTCTCGCTCGACCACTTTCGCGATCTGTTCAGCGCGCGCGGCAGCCACGACGAGCTGCTGTTCGTTCGCCAAGCCGTCAACTCGGTCGTGATCTCGCTGTTGACCACGATCGTCGGCGTCGCGCTGTCGTGCACCGCGGCCTACGCGCTATCGCGGTTCCGGTTTCCCGGTCGCAAGGCCGGGCTCGCCAGCTTCCTCGTCGTCCAGATGTTCCCCGCGACGCTGCTGCTGATGCCGCTGTACGTGATCCTCGACAAGCTCGGCCTGCTCAACTCGGTGGTCGGCCTCGTGCTCGTGTATTCGACGACCGCGATCCCGTTCTGCGTGTGGACGCTCAAAGGCTACTTCGACACGCTGCCGCGCGAGCTCGAAGAGGCCGCGCGCATCGATGGCGCGTCGCCGTGGTTGATCTTCCGTCGCATCATCTTGCCGCTCGCGCAGCCGGGCATCGCGGTGACCGCGCTCTTCGCGTTCATGACCGCGTGGAACGAATTCATCATGGCGTCGACGTTCATGACCGACGAGTCGCGCTACACGCTGCCGGTGCTGATCCAGTCGAGCGTCGGCGACCACGTCGCGAACTACGGGTTGTTCGCGGCCGGCACGATCGTCACATCGATTCCGGTGATGGTCGTGTTCTACGTGCTGCAGCGCTATCTCGTCGGTGGGCTCACCGCCGGCGCGGTGAAGGGCTAAACAGACACCGCTCGTCGCTTGCAGTTGCTCTCAGATTTTCGTCGCGATCGCGAATTTCGTCGTCGAGAAACTGAGGTTGGGTGGGACTGACTACGGCGACAAGACTCCCTGGTAAAAACTTCGCGAAGCGTGAGCCGTTCTCCCGCGGTCTCGGCTCACCGCCGAATGTCACACACAAAACCAATCGCCCTCCTCCTCTTCTCGAGCTCGCTGCTAGGTTGTGTCAGCGACGGAGCAACGGACCAAACCGCCGACGAGGTCGCGCAAGCGCAAGCGTGTCCGGTCAGCGGAACGGACTTCACCAAATCGATCGTGGTGACGGATCCGGTGGTACTCAAGAGTTTCGCGTTCGCGAAAACGATCAAGCAGATCCTCAAGTCGTCGGGCGCGGCGACGACCGAGACGACGAAGACGCTCTATCAACAATGGATGAGCACGTTCGGCCCGACCGACTGCACGAACAAGAAGGTGGACCCGCAGAAGTACGGCGAGGTCTGCCCGCGCTCGAACGAATTCCTGCTCGCCGGCGTCGATCCGACGAGCGGGAGCAGCAAGGTTCAGTTCGAACCGGTCGGCGTGTTCAATCGCTTCGACCTCGCACCGAAGAGCGGCGCGACGTGCGGCGAATACCGCATCGTCTACGCGATGCACTCGACCGATCCGCAGATTTCGGGCCGCGGCTTCTACATCTTCGAAGGCGCGTTAGCGAATCCCGATCCGGCCGCGAAGCTCGCCGGCTGTCTCCCGATCGCGGAGTTCTGGCAAAACCTGTCGAACGATACGCCCGCGCAGATCGCGACCGCACTCGAGAAGTTCTATTACCTCGGCACCGCGGTCCCGAATGTCGGTCCGGTCGTTGCTGCGTCGAGCTATGGCCTGGCGAAGAACGGAGCGGGTTACACCGCGGGCCAGATCCGCTCGAACATGTTCATCAACGACTTCGAGTGGCACCTGCGCGAGTTCAAGACCGACCTGACGTGCACGACGCCGGGCGTGCAGTCGACCTGCACGCTGACGATCGATCATGTCACCGTGAAGAACGATCCAGCGAACGAGCTGTTCGCCGGCACCGCCAAGAATTCGGCGACGTTCCTCACCGCGTTCCCGAAGCAGGTCAAGGCGCTCGCCTCCGGGGCGATCGCGACGATCGGGATGACGACCGCGGACCTCTACAACACCTACGAGAGCGTTTCCGAGCCGGAAGGCCTGCCAGGTGAGACGAACGTGCTCTACACCCGGTTCGCGGACGCCGCAATGAAGACGGCGATCTCGAACGAGCTGACCACGCTCGGCATCAAGGACTTCACCGCCGGTGACATCTTGAACCGCGCGACGACCCAGACCTGTGGTGGCTGCCACGAGGTTTCGAGCGGGACGCCGCTCGGCCCCGATAGCAAGCCGCTGATCTGGCCCTCCAGCCTCGGGTTCGTTCAGATCGACGAGAGCAGCAACCTATCGGAGGCGCTGACCGGGTTCTTCATCCCGCATCGCATCACGGTGCTCGAGAACTTCATCAATGGGCTGTGCGGCAGCGGCGGAACGGGCGTCGAAGACGACGGCCTCACCGTCGGCGACTCGCAGATCGGCGCGGATAACTAGGCGTATGCGGCAATCTCGCCCAGCGTGTTCTTGTGAACGAGGTCCAGATCGTCGAGGTCGAGCTCGATCTTGTTCACCACGCAATGAAGGGACGAGAAGATCAGCGCGTCGTGATCGACCGTGTCGAGCCCGACCGTGGGCTTGCCGAGCTTGGCGCCGCGCGCTGCGATCGCCGCGTCTAGGAACGCGCGATCTTTGATCGCGGCCGATTCGAGTGCGGCGGCGGCGAACAGCGGCGGCAGGTGGTCGAAGTTCCGGCCTTCAGCCAGCCCATGGTTTTGATGAACCGCTGCCAATACTCGGAGCCGAGGTCGGCGCGTAGCGAGCCACCATCGGTTCGCTTTGGCATCGCCGCGTGAACGGAGCCTCGGGGTCGGCGGGTTTCGCAACGACCTCGGCTGCACCGGGTTTCGCGAGCGCATCGCTTGTCGCCGCCGAACCTCCGTTGTTCGCTGGCTGCTTGGCCGGCGGTACCGTGCGATCTGGGCCGCAAGCCGACGCCAGGCCGAGCACGACGACGAGAGCTAGCGGTCGCATCTCAGATGTCGATCAGGCCGCCGTTCGGTGGCTTCTTCGTGCCGCCGGCTGGCTTCGTGCCGCCGGCTGGCTTGGTGCCACCACTGTTGCCGCCGCTCGGATGCGAGCCGGTCGTCGGCGACGTGCCCGCGTTGCTCGGTGGCGTCGTGCCGGTGCCGGCCGCTTGCGCGCCGCCATTCGCGGCCGGAGCACCGCAGCCGCCGCCGCGCTTGTTCAGCGGCAGCGTGACCGCGGTGTCGCCCTCGAGATCGATCTTCTGCTCGGCCTCGTGATAGCAGGGCGAGCGCACCGTCAGCTTGACCGTCTTCTTGCCGGTGTCGCCGACGTCTTCGTCGAACGAGGTCCCGGGCATGAGCTTGTTGTCGATGTAGACCTTGGCATCTGCGATCGCGGCGTCGGGCTCGATCTTGATCGTGACCTTGACCATGTGAGCGCCCGCCGAGCCCGAGCCGGCAGTCGCCGTCGCGCTCCCCGATCCGGCGCCCGCCCCTGATCCTGATCCCGAGCCCGATCCCGCACTCGCTGTCGCCGTCGCGCTGCCCGAGCCCGATCCCGAGCCGGCACTCGCGGAGCCCGACCCCGACCCGTCGCCGATCCGCACGACGGTCTGGCCCTTGCCGGGCGGCGCTTGCATGATCGGGGTCGCGTCGTCGGACTTCGGGACCTTGACGTTGGTCCCGGTCGACGGGGTCGCCGCGGCGTCGCCGCCGGTGCCCAGTCCGAACAACAGCCCGCAAAACACGCCGACCGCGAGCCCGGCGGAGACGACAACCGGCACGACCTTCGATGTGCCGCGCTTCACCGGTCGCTGCATCGGCGGCCCCATCGGCATCGGGGCCATGCCCGGCTGCATCGGCATCGGTCCACCGGACCCCATCATCTGCGGATATCCACCTGGGTGCGCCACGCTTGCTCCTTAGAACGAACCAGCGACCGAGAGACCGCCGCCATCCGGTTGGACCCACGGCGCGACCGCGGTCTTGGGTGCGGCTTCAAAAGCACGCTCGCCCGGCCGATAGCGGAACTGATACCAGTACGCGGTGAACCCGGCGGCGACGACCGCGCCCGCCAAGCAGGCATCGGTGACGTGCGCGAGATCCTTGCCGTTGATCCGGGCGTCGGTGCGCTGCGCCTTGGTCGAAGCCGGCGCCACGTAGACCTTGTGCTGCGAGATCGCCGACACACCGGTGATCGTAGACGTGATGATCAACGCCCCCGTCGCGCCGGCACCGATGATCATCGGCAGCAGCGACGGCTTGGGCACGATCGGCGCCGGCTCGGGCTCGTACCCGACCGGCTTGATCACGACCGGCACCGGCGTGAGCTCGAGCGTGCGCTCGCTCTCCGAGCCCGCGTCGATCTTGAGCTCGACGTCTTTGGGCTGAAAGCCTTCGGCCGCGAGATACGCGGTGTACGTACCGGGCAGCATCACGATCGGCTCGGTCAGCGGCGCGGTACCGACCGTGTTGCCGTTGATCGTCACGCTCGTGCCGTCCGGCTTGATCGTTAGCTTGATGACACCGAGCTTGCCCGACACGACGTCGAGCATCGCCGCGGCCTTCTTCGCGATGTCCGGCTTGATCCCGGTCGCCGCGGCGATAACCTTGAGGTGTAGCCGCTCTTCGACGAGCATCCCGGCTTTGTCTTCGGTCTGTGCGAGCGCGAAGTAGACGTTGTTGTCGTCGCCGGCGTCGATCGCTTTTTGATACGCGGTCGCCGCGTTGACGTATTGCGGCTTCGCGTCATCGGGCTTGCCTTGCTTGGTCAGCACGTCGCCGCGCTTGACGAGCTCTTGCGCCGCCGACAGCCATTTCTTCGCGACCTTCGGATCTTTGACCGGCGTCGCCGGCGTCGTGTCGTCGGCTGGCGTGTCGGTCGGCGGCGGCGGAGTCGGCGTTGGCGCCGGGGTCGGCGCATCGCCCTCGATCTCGACGTCGTCACTGCCTTTGCCACTGCCATCTCCGGGTGCAGCGCGCGCGACTCCGGAGCCGGTGATCGCGAAAGACGCGCAAGCGACAGCGATTAGACGCGCTCCCATGCCGCTCGATAGTACTACGGCGCAGTCGCTTTCGCTCATCGACCACAGCGCGTCTACGCGTCGCCGTGGAGCCGGCGCTCCGCCGCCCCGAGCTTCGCGATGTAGTCGAGCGACCGCAGCGGCTTGCCGACCAGGCTCGTCACCATCGCGATCAGCGCCTCGCGCGCGGTCCGGCGATCGCCGGGTGCAAACGCCGGGTCGGCGTCGCAGGCGCGTGCCCCCTCGATCCCAGCCGCCGCGATCGCACGCAGATAGTCGAGCGCCGCGGCGTCGATCGCGCGCACGCCCGCGGTCCGGCTGTGCGCGGCGCAGCTCCGGCAGATCGCGCCACCGCGTTCCGGATCGAACACCGCACCGGCGAGCTCGGCCCGCCCGCACGCGGCACAGCCGTCGAGCGCCGGGCGATGACCTGCGAGCTCGAGCAACGCGAGCTCGACCGCGCGCAACACCGCGGGCGACGGTCCGCCGGCGGCGAGGCTGTCCCACAAGCCGACGATGATCGCGATCGCTTCGGGATCGGGCGCCTCGGCGGGCAGCAACGCGCCCACCAGCTCGGCGATGTAGCTCGCGTGCGCGACCGCGACGACATCGCTCGCGAGCGCATGCCATTCGCGCTCGACTTCGGCGGCATCGAGCGACCACAGCTCGCCGCGCGGGCGACGCCCGAGCTGATAGCGGCCGAGCACGAGCAGCTGCAACGCGCCGGCGAACCGACGCTGCGACTTGCGAGCCCCGCGCGCAACCGCGGAGATCCGCCCGTGCTGCTCGGTGTAGAGCGTGACGAGCAGATCGGACTCGCGCAGCGGCGTCGTCTTCAAGACAACGCCGAGCTCGCCTTGCGCCATCAGCCCAGCGTAATCGACGATTGGGTCATCGTCACGCCGCTACCGCTCGAGCTCGGCCGGCGCATCAAGTAGCTCAGCGTCAGCGTCGCGGCGATCAACAGGATGATCACGGCGAGCGTCAGCCCGCCTTGGCGCGCGGAGCGATCTTCGCGATCGAGCAAGATCGGCGGCAAGAACGAACGGCGGTGCTCCTTCGCCGAGCTGCGCTGCTCTTGCTCTTGCTCGGCGGAGTCCGGGTTCGCATCGTCGATGACCAGGCTCGGCGAGCTCGCCGCGGCGGACACCGGGCGCGACCACGCTGGACGGCGCCACGGCACCGAGGGCGTGATCGGCGGCATCGTCGGCGCCCACTCGATGACTTCGATGGGCGCGCTCGCGATCGGTGCGCTCGCGATCGCCGCAGTAGCTTCGGCGACGGCCTCGCTCGCCGGCTCGACGATCGCTTCGACTTCAAGTTCGACCACCGGCTCGACGGTCTGGCTCGCAACCGGCGCGGCGAAGGACTTGCCTTGGTAGGCATAAACGTAGAATC